>NZ_JAODZS010000024.1:0-83062 GCF_029835375.1 Morganella sp. GD04133
AGTTTTAGCCAGAACGGTGGTGATTGCAGCAGTCAGGGTAGTTTTACCGTGGTCAACGTGGCCGATAGTACCAACGTTAACGTGCGGTTTCGTACGTTCAAATTTTTCTTTAGACACGACTCTATTCCTTATGGAGTCCCTTCTTCACTGTGAGAAGGGACTGAAATTAACGAGTTAAACCGGTAAATTACCGATTATTTTGCATTACGAGCTTCAATAACAGCCTGAGCTACGTTGTTTGGCGCTTCATTATACTTCAGGAATTCCATGGAGTAAGAAGCACGGCCCTGGGTCTGTGAACGCAGGTCAGTTGCATAACCAAACATTTCAGACAGTGGCACTTGCGCACGGACGATTTTACCGGTAGGCATATCATCCATACCTTCGATCATACCGCGACGACGGTTCAGGTCACCAATGACGTCACCCATGTAGTCTTCCGGTGTTTCCACCTCAACTTTCATGATTGGTTCCAGCAGAACGGGTTTCGCTTTTTTGAAGCCGTCTTTAAACGCCAGAGATGCTGCCAGTTTAAACGCCAGTTCAGAGGAGTCAACATCATGGTATGAACCGAAGTGCAGACGAACACCCATGTTAACAACAGGGTAGCCTGCTAACGGACCAGATTTCAGCTGCTCCTGGATACCTTTGTCAACCGCAGGGATGTATTCACCAGGAATCACACCACCTTTGATTTCGTTGACAAATTCGTATTCCATGTTGACGCCTTCTGCGTCTTTCTTGTTCAGCGGGTACATGTCGATAACAACATGACCGTACTGACCACGACCACCGGACTGTTTAGCGTGTTTACCTTCGATATCAGCCACTTTCATGGTGATAGCTTCGCGGTAAGCAACCTGTGGTTTACCCACGTTCGCTTCAACTTTGAACTCACGACGCATACGGTCGACCAGAACGTCCAGGTGTAATTCACCCATACCGGCGATGATAGTCTGGTTAGTCTCTTCATCACTTGATACGCGGAATGATGGATCTTCCTGTGCCAGACGGCCCAGTGCGATACCCATTTTTTCCTGGTCAGCTTTGGTTTTCGGCTCGATTGCAACAGAGATTACCGGCTCAGGGAATTCCATACGCTCCAGGATGATTGGTGCTTCAATCGCACACAGAGTATCACCTGTAGTGACGTCTTTCAGACCGATAGCAGCCGCGATGTCACCAGCGCGAACTTCTTTAATCTCTTCACGTTTGTTAGCGTGCATCTGAACGATACGACCGAAACGCTCTTTCTTGGATTTAACCGGGTTCAGTACGGTATCACCGGAGTTAACAACACCAGAGTATACGCGGAAGAACGTCAGGTTACCCACAAACGGGTCGGTTGCAATTTTAAATGCCAGAGATGCAAACGGCTCTTCGTCAGAAGATTTACGCTCAGCCGGAGTATCTTTACCGTCGTCCAGAATACCTTTAATAGCAGGAACTTCTGTCGGAGATGGCAGGTACTCAACAACCGCATCCAGCATCGCCTGAACACCTTTGTTCTTAAATGCAGAACCACAGGTTACCAGGATAATTTCATTCGCCAGTACGCGCTGACGTAATGCTGTTTTAATTTCAGCTTCAGTCAGTTCTTCACCGCCGAGATATTTTTCCATCAGCTCTTCAGAGGCTTCAGCTGCGGCTTCAACCAGATTCTGGTGCCATTCGTCAGCTAATTCCTGCATGTCCGCCGGGATATCTTCGTAGACGAAGGTAACGCCCTGGTCTTCTTCACTCCACTGAATCGCTTTCATTTTGACCAGGTCAACAACACCGGTGAATGACTCTTCAGCGCCGATAGCTAACTGAAGAGGAACCGGAGTTGCAGCCAGACGGGTTTTAATCTGGTCAACAACTTTCAGGAAGTTTGCACCCATACGGTCCATTTTGTTAACGAACGCGATACGAGGTACATGATATTTGTTTGCCTGGCGCCATACGGTTTCAGACTGTGGCTGAACACCACCAACGGCACAGTAAACCATGACAGCACCATCAAGAACACGCATGGAACGTTCTACTTCGATTGTGAAGTCAACGTGCCCCGGGGTGTCGATGATGTTGATGCGGTGTGGTTCAAATTGTTTACCCATACCGGACCAGAACGCAGTGGTTGCTGCGGAGGTGATAGTAATACCACGCTCTTGTTCCTGCTCCATCCAGTCCATCGTTGCTGAACCTTCGTGGGTCTCACCAATTTTATGGTTCACACCTGTGTAGAACAGAATACGTTCTGTTGTGGTGGTTTTACCGGCGTCGATATGTGCACTGATACCGATATTACGGTAACGTGAAATGGGTGTTTGACGAGCCATTTTTTCCTCTCTCTTGGACGTTCGTTTAATTTGGTCGGGCAGCCTTACGGCTACCCTATACACAATTCACTACGGTTTGATTACCAACGGTAGTGTGCGAACGCCTTGTTAGCTTCTGCCATACGGTGAACGTCTTCACGTTTCTTAACGGCAGTGCCTTTGTTTTCAGCTGCATCGGATAATTCATTTGCCAGGCGCAGAGCCATGGACTTATCACCGCGTTTACGGGCAGCTTCAACGATCCAGCGCATTGCTAATGCATTGCGGCGGACCGGACGAACTTCAACCGGCACCTGGTAAGTAGAACCACCAACGCGGCGGGACTTAACTTCGACAGTCGGGCGCACGTTATCCAGTGCGATTTCGAATGCTTCCAAGTGATCTTTACCTGAACGCTGAGCCAGGGTCTCAAGCGCGGTATATACGATTGATTCTGCGGTAGATTTTTTACCGTCTACCATCAGGATATTAACAAATTTGGCCAGCAGCTCTGATCCGAACTTAGGATCTGGCAGAATTTTACGTTGACCAATTACACGACGACGTGGCATGGAAATACTCCGTTGTTAATTCAGGGTTGTCCAAAACTCAATGAGTTTATTTGACATTAATGCGATAAATGTTTGGCCTTACTTAACGGAGAACCATTAAGCTTTTGGCTTCTTCACACCGTACTTAGAACGAGCTTGTTTACGGTCTTTAACACCGGAACAGTCCAGTGCGCCGCGAACAGTGTGGTAGCGAACACCCGGTAAGTCTTTAACACGACCACCGCGGATCAGGATCACGCTGTGTTCCTGCAGGTTATGACCTTCACCACCGATGTATGAAGAAACTTCAAAACCGTTGGTTAAACGTACACGGCATACTTTACGCAGTGCTGAGTTAGGTTTTTTAGGTGTGGTGGTATATACACGGGTACATACGCCACGTTTTTGCGGGCAGGCTTCCAGTGCAGGAACGTTGCTTTTCACAACTTTCGAGCTACGGGATTTGCGAACCAGCTGATTAATCGTTGCCATTATAAAAAAAGCTCCTGGTTTTTTGCTTCGTAAACACGGATTTGTGCCTCGTATCTGTCAAAGACAAAACACGAGGACGCGAAATTTTATTGCTGACGCAACAGGGTGTCAAGAAATATACAATGATATTTGCTATTCCCACGCAAAATGTTGCGTGTGTGTGACCGTGAGCGCCACAAAACCAGTATAGTCTGTGATTCTCACTTTGCCCGAAAGGAACGGTAATAAACCGCGTGCTTCGGCATCCTCCCGCAACACACAGGGAATATGACCCGACTGAATAAGCGCCTGCAACAACGGGTTACCTTCCGTTGCTGCGATTACGCCATCTTCGGTAAAAAGGATGTCATCCTCAGGGGATAACAGATTCAGTAATGATTGGATATCAATACGAAATGGCGATTGGCTGACAGTATATAGCATCTTGCTCACCGTAAGTAGATCAAAATGACACCACGGCGTCAAATGCCGCCAGTTTCCGGGCCAGTTCCGCCGCACTCAGGCAGGTGACCGGCAGGATATACGGCGTCTCCGGGGATAACCCGCGCGCAGCCATATCCTCCGCACAGCAGTAGCACTCTTCAATATCGTACAGCGGCAGGACTTTGAAGGTGGCGATATAATCCCGGGCGAGAATTTTGGCCGGCGTCTGCTCCGGTAATAATTGCAGCACCCCGTCAGACACAAAAAAGGCCGCAACCTCTTCTGTATAATTACTGGTTGCCAGCAGTGCATCCAGCCCTTCCCGGCCGCTGCTGCTGCCGTGAGGTGCACTTCTGAAAACAAATGCGATACGTTTCACCGGATCTCCCTAAAACTGGATGACACGATCACAGGTCATCATGGCTTCCGCCAGCGTGCCCAGGCCGCTGAGGGAAAAGCCGTCCGCCAGGTTGGCCGCCGCCAGTTTCAGCGATTCTGCCTGCGCGGCATCGGCGACACCGCGGCGCAGTGCCGCAGCCACACAGACTGCCAGCTGAATACCGTTATCGCGGGCAAGCTGCTGCCACTGACGCACCATGTCGGTTTCGTCCCCGGCCGGTGATGTCAGCACATTGGCGTTGCTGACCCCTTCGCGGTAAAAAAACACACACTGAATCCGGTGCCCGGCTGCAATCACATGCTGTGCAAACAGCAACGCGCTGCCGGCACGCTGTGTGCCGTAAGCCGGGCCGGTAACCAGCAGGCAGTAAGATAACGGTGTCATTGCTCCGTGCTGCCTTACTCGCCGTTTTTAAACTGGCGGATGTAGAGATAGACCGTGTGTTTAGAGATATTCAGACGCACCGCCACAAGGTTGATGGCATCTTTGATATCAAATATCCCTTTCTCATACAGGTTCAGTACCACCTGTTTGTTCTTCGCGTTGTTTGCCACGTTGCGGTCGGCATTGACTTCTTCAATCGTCTGTTCCAGCGTCTGTGCCACCAGGTCCTCAACGGAAGAGGCAAAGTTCACATTGGAGGTTTCTTCCGCCAGCTCTTTCGGGATAAACGTCTGAACGACCTGGGAGAACGGCACATCCAGGTTCATGTTAATACACAGCAGCCCGATAATACGCCGTGATTTATTGCGGATAGCAATCGTCAGCGATTTCATCAGTGCCCCGGTTTTCGCCCGCGTGAAATAGGCTTTCGAGGTGCTGCAGTCTTCATCGGTAATGTCGTGCAGCATACGCAGCGCGAGGTCAGTGATCGGCGAACCGATTTTACGGCCGGTATGGTGACCGTTTGCGATCTTCACCGCTGAGCGCTTCAGGTCTTCCAGTGAGTGGAGAACGATTTCACAGTGCTCACCGATGAGCAGCGCCAGGCCATCAACAGCCGCCTCATAGGATTTCAGGATCTCATAATCCGTTTCAGTAAACGGATGATTTACAATGTAATCCGAATCATTGTCATTAAATAATACTGGGTTAGACATTTAATACACCACTCTTTGTAACGTGTGAACGTCGTTGGTTTTACTCATCTGTAATCTTTCACTGCAGGAGGAGGATTACCCTGTCATCATCTGTCAATTATATACCCGGATTTCCCGGGTGCAGGAAAGCAGCAAATGACGGGCTTCCGGTTCTGTGCAGGTACCCGCATGTTAAGTTATAGCGAAAAACAGGCCGTTTTGCGCCTGAGGTGATCAAATTCTGGTAAAAAATACAAAAAAACACGGATGTTTTGCAAATTTTTCATAATCCTGATCGTGGCGGAAACAAAAACCCGCACAACAGGGCGCGGGTTTTGTCAGTTTCCGGTATCAGCAGGGCTTATTTGGCCGCAGGTTTGATATCCAGTAACTCGACGTCAAAGACCAGAGTGGAGTTGGCAGGTATCCCCGGAACACCGTCGGTGCCGTAAGCAGCTTCCGGCGGAATGACCAGCTTGGCTTTACCGCCTTTCTTCATCTGCTTCAGACCTTCGGTCCAGCCTTTGATTACGCTGTCCAGACGGATAGTCAGCGGCTCGTTACGGTCGTAAGAGCTGTCAAACTGGGTACCGTCGATTAATGCACCTTTATAGTGAACAACAACGGTGTCAGTGTCTTTCGGAGATGCGCCGTTACCGTCTTTCTCAGATTTGTAGAGCACACCGCTCTTAGTTTTTTCAACGCCTTTTTCTTTGGCGAATGCCGCACGGTATTTGTCACCGGCTGCCTTGTTTTCAGTCGCTTCGCGTGCCATTTTTTCCTGAGCGGCACCTTTCACCTGCTCTTCAAAGCCGCGCAGCGTCTGGTTGATCTCTTCATCACTCAGTTTGCTTTTGTTATTGAATGCATCCTGAACGCCTGCCATCATCTGATCGCGATCCAGATCCAGACCAATGGATTTCTGCTCATTCAGGGCATTTTCCATGTAACGGCCCAGTGACGCACCCAGCGCATAAGCATTCTGCTGACTTGCGGTTTTAAATGCGCTGTTCAGTTTCACTTCTTCTTTTTTCGGCGCGGTATCCGCATAAGCCTGTGACATACCTAATGTCATTGCCAGCGAGGTTGCGACAACAGTCGCTTTAAACAGTGATTTCATCCTTTTCTCCATAAATTTTGCAACAGTTACAGGACGTACCGCACAGCAGATCACGTCAGAGAGTCCTTGCAGCCGTCACCGGGCGACATCATAATGTCACGGTTTTGTGATGCTGAGACAACCTTAGCAAAAAGAGGTTTCATAGTAACCCCCCAATAAAAGATATCCTCTCACACTAAGTGTATTTCACAGGAATATTACATACTTTTACACAGGAATCACCGTCTCAGACAGGAGAAAACGATGGACCTTTTGGAACTTGAACAACGCCTCGAACAACTGGAAAGCAAAACCGCCTTTCAGGACCTGACCATTGAGGAACTCAATCAGGTGGTAACACAGCAGCAGATGGATATCACCCGGCTGAATGAAAGGCTCCGCCTGCTGACCGAGCGCCTGAAAGCCACTCCGGGCTCAAATGTGGCACCGTTGTCTGAAGAAGTGCCGCCACCGCACTACTGATAAACAGCGGACATAAAAAAAGCGCATCCGTCAGGTATGCGCTTTTTTTGTCCGGTTCAGACGCGGGTTATCAGTGACAACCGCAGCCGCCGTTACCGTGGCCTTTACCTTTACCGTGACCGCCACCGCCGCAGCAGCCGCCTTCACCATGTTCGTGACCATGGTCGTGATCGTGACCATGACCGCCGCCGCAGCAACCGCCTTCTTCGCCGTGGTCGTGACCACCGCAGCAGCCGCCTTCTTCTCCGTGAACGTGACCATGCTCCAGCTCTTCTGCTGTTGCTTCACGCACACCGATAACTTCGACGTGGAATTTCAGGTTCTGACCGGCCAGCATATGGTTGCCGTCAACGATCACTTCGTCACCTTCGATACCGGTGATTTCAACCGGTACAGGGCCCATATCGGTGTCTGCCAGGAAACGCATACCGACTTCCAGCTCATCAACACCGACGAAAACGTCTTTCGGTACGCGCTGAACCAGGTTTTCGTCATACTGACCATAGGCGTCGTTTGCGCCGACATCAACGTCGAACACATCACCGGCAACACGGCCGTCCAGTGCACTTTCCAGCCCGCTGATCAGCGCGCCGCGACCGTGCAGATAGTCTAACGGAGCACTTGCCGGAGACTCATCAACTAATACACCGTCTTCTGTTCTTACCTGATAAGCCAGGCTCACTACCAGGTCTTTTGCTACTTTCATGGTATCTCCTACACATCCGCGGGGGATAAGATTTTAATTAACGCGCCGATTGTAACGGAATTTACAGCCACTGTATCTGTTTTGGGACAAATTCCCCCAAATTCTCTGTGAAAAGCAGCAGCCTGTTATTCCCCCGGTCTGAAGATACCAATCACCTGTTCATCTTTGCGCACATGCTGCTCCGCATGCGCATCCGCCCGGCGCTCAAGATGACCGCACTGCACACACTGCACCACGTCCACATTATCCTCACGCCACATGGCGAGGGTGTCCTGTGCCTGACACTCAGGGCATACCGCGCCTGCAATAAACCGTTTCCGGTTGCTCATTTTTCAGCTCCTGTCTCTGTCCGTCCGCTGCCCGGTGAGTCTTCCGTCAGGTTCCAGCTGTCCGGCAGATGTTTTTCCCGTTTCATTTCATTATCAAACAGATTTTCCAGCTCGCGCCGCGCTTCTTTCACCCGGGAGATATGCGAGATCTCCTCTTCCGCCTGCGGGATAAGCTCACGCAGCAGCTGCATATCCAGCCTGCGGAATAATTGCTGCGCCCGGTGTGCTTCCGCCGGATGCGTGCCCAGCCCGATCAGGGTTTTGCGCGCCAGTTCTAGCGCTGACGAGAAGGTTTCGCGGCTGAACTGTGTTACGCCGTGTGTAAGCAGCTCGTGTGCCTCCACCCGTCCCCGGGCGCGGGCAATAATCTGCAGGTGCGGGAAGTGCTCCTGACACAACTGCACGATTGTCATGGTATCTTCCGGCTTATCACAGGTAATGACAATCACCTTTGCCGTCTCTGCCCCGGCAGAGCGCAACAATGCGAGTCCGGTCGCATCCCCGTAATAAACCTTATAGCCGTAACGGCGCATGGCGCTGACCGCACTGACATCTTTTTCCAGTACCGTCGGATGTATTTTGTTCGCCATCAGCAGACGACCGATGACCTGCCCCATCCGCCCGAAACCGACCAGAATGACATGCGGGTGGTTATCCTCCACAAACGGCGTTTCACCTGTTCCCGGTTCGGCATTATTGTAACGGCGCGCCAGAATCATATCGATGCCCTGCATCAGCAGCGGCGTGGTCATCATGGAAAGGGTGACCACCACCAGCAGCAGCGCCATCTGGTGATCCGTAATCACACGGCTGGCCAGCGCTGCCGAGAACAGCACGAACGCAAATTCCCCGCCCTGACTGAGCACCCCGGCAAACTGCAAGCGCCCGCTGCGGCGGCAGGCCAGATATGCCAGCAGATACAGCACCGTCATTTTGACACTCACCAGCACAATCACACCCAGCAGAATTTGCGGCAGATACTGCCACAGCACACCGATATTCAGCGACATACCGACAGAAATGAAGAACATTCCCAGCAGCAGCCCTTTAAACGGCTCAATGGTGATCTCCAGCTCATGGCGGTATTCCGTATCCGCCAGCATCACCCCTGCGATAAATGTTCCGAGCGCCATGGAAAACCCGAGCTGCTCCATAAACACTGCTGAGCCGATCACCACCAGCAGCGAGGCGGCGGTAAAGACTTCACTGACCCCGGATTTCACCACCAGCCGGAACAGTGGCCGCAGCAGATAGCGCCCACCAATCAGCAGCCCGGCAAAGGCCAGAATTTTGATACCGATACGATACCAGTCGCTGCCCGCGGCTTCCCCGCCCAGCAGAGGGATCACCGCAAGAATCGGGATCACTGCCATATCCTGGAACAACAGCACAGAGAATCCCATCTGACCACTGTCGTTGTTGGTCATGCCCTTTTCATCCATCAGCTGTAACGCCATCGCCGTGGAGGACATCGCCATTCCCAGCCCGCCGACCACCGCCGCCTGCCAGGAGAAATCCGTCAGCCAGAGCAGCACCCCGAGGATCAGGGCGGAGAACACCACCTGCGCGGTACCGGTGCCGAAAATAGATCGCCGCAGTTTCCACAGTTCACGCGGATTCAGCTCCAGCCCGATCAGAAACATCAGGAACACCACACCAAGCTCGGAGAAGTGCAACAATTCATTGACGTTTTTGATAAACCCCAGCCCCCACGGGCCGATAGCAATTCCCGCCAGCAAATACCCCAGTACCGCACCGATACGCAGCCGCTGCGCCACCGGCACCATCACCACGGCTGCCGCGAGAAACACAATACCTGCATGCAGCAGGTTGCCGTCAGCTGGCTCCATTTTTACGCCCTCCGGTCAGTTGTGGTGCCCGCAGCCAGTCACAATACGCCTGCGCCTGTTCATGCAGCATCGCTTTTCCCTGACGGCGCGCGGCATAGAGAATCACCGGTGCCAGCCAGTGCATTTCACACAGCGCCGCCGTCAGCTCAAACGGTCTCAGCAATTCACTGAGCGGAAAACGGTTATAGCCGCCGTGCTGGTAGGCCTCCGCCGGTTCCCCGGTGGTGATCACCTGACGCCAGTATTTACCGGACAGCTGTCTGCCGCCCTGCTCACCGGAGAAATCACGGGTCAGTACACGGTCAAACCACTCTTTCAGCAGCGCGGGGCAGCTGTAAGTGTACAGCGGGTGCTGAAACACAATGATGTCATGCTGCCGCAGCAGTTCCTGCTCATGGCGGATATCGATAAAAAAGTCCGGATAGGTGCCGTACAGGTCATGCACCGTCACATGCCCGAGTTCCGACGCCGCAGAGATAAGCGCCTTGTTGGCGATGGAGTGATGCGGTTCCGGATGGACGTAAATCAGTAATATAGTCGGATTATTTATCATCACTTCCTCTTAAAAACGTGAGAATCTTTGTGATTTTCGCTACTATGCCCGCTGCAACGATACTCCTCGCCTGCTGACGGGTGATTTGCTGCTGACAACGCACGAATTACATTAATTTTACTCTCAATTACTTACCCTATCGATATTTATGATTGTTTTCTCTTCACTTCAGGTTCGCCGCGGCGTCCGTGTTCTGCTCGACAACGCAACGGCCACCATCAATCCGGGCCAGAAAGTCGGACTGGTGGGAAAAAACGGCTGCGGTAAATCCACGCTGCTGGCACTGCTCAAGGGCGAGCTACAAGCCGAAGCAGGCAGTGTGTCATTTCCGGGAAACTGGTCCATGGCCTGGGTTAACCAGGAAACGCCGGCACTGGATGAACCGGCGATCGAGTATGTCATTGACGGTGACCGCGAATTCCGTGAGCTTGAGGCAAAATTACAGCAGGCGAATGAACAGAATGACGGCCACGCCATTGCCGTGATCCACGGTCAGCTCGATACCCTCGATGCCTGGACCATCCGTTCCCGCGCCGCCACACTGCTGCACGGGCTGGGATTCTCACAGGAACAGCTGGACACACCGGTACGGGCCTTTTCCGGGGGCTGGCGGATGCGCCTGAACCTGGCACAGGCACTGATTTGCCGCTCTGATCTGCTGCTGCTCGATGAACCGACCAACCACCTGGATCTCGATGCGGTGATCTGGCTGGAAAAATGGCTGAAGAGCTATCCCGGCACCCTGATTCTGATCTCCCATGACCGCGATTTCCTCGATCCGATCATTGATAAAGTCCTGCACATTGAACAAAACGGCCTGTTTGAATACACCGGTAACTACTCCTCCTTTGAGGTGCAGCGTGCCGAGAAAATGGCTCAGCAGCAGGCACAATATGAAAGTCAGCAGTTACGCCGCGCACATCTGCAGAAATATGTCGATCGCTT
Organism: Morganella sp. GD04133; assembly: GCF_029835375.1. Lineage (NCBI taxonomy): Bacteria > Pseudomonadati > Pseudomonadota > Gammaproteobacteria > Enterobacterales > Morganellaceae > Morganella > Morganella sp. GD04133. The sequence goes on from NZ_JAODZS010000024.1 coordinate 11,211, forward strand.
CCGCGCCCAGGCGACCAAAGCCAAACAGGCGCAGAGCCGTCTGAAAATGCTGGAGCGCATGGAGCTGATTGCCCCGGCACTGGCAGATAACCCGTTCCGTTTCAGTTTCCGCCCGCCTGAAGCACTGCCGAACCCGCTGCTGAAAATGGAAAAAGTCAGCGCCGGATACGGTGAGAAAGTGGTGCTGGATAATATCAAACTGAACCTGGTGCCCGGCTCGCGTATCGGCCTGCTCGGTCGTAACGGTGCGGGTAAATCCACCCTGATTAAAATGCTTGCCGGTGAACTGGAGCCGTTACAGGGCAAAATTGGTCTCGCCAAAGGTATCAAACTGGGTTACTTCGCCCAGCATCAGCTGGAATTTTTACGGGCGGATGAATCCCCGTTACAGCATATGGTGCGCCTGGCGCCGGATCAGACCGAACAACAGCTGCGCGATTACCTCGGCGGTTATGGTTTCAAAGGTGATCAGGTGACCGATAACACCGGTCGTTTCTCCGGCGGGGAAAAAGCGCGTCTGGTACTGGCGATGATTATCTGGCAGCGCCCGAACCTGCTGCTGCTCGATGAACCGACCAACCACCTGGATCTGGATATGCGCCAGGCACTGACTGAAGCGCTGATCGAATTCGAGGGCGCGATCGTCGTGGTTTCCCACGATCGTCACCTGCTGCGATCCACCACCGATGATCTGTATCTGGTGCATGATGGTCAGGTCGAACCGTTTGACGGCGATCTGGATGATTATCAGCGCTGGCTGGCAGACAGCCAGAAACAGATGCGCCAGAGTGCGGAACCGGCGGCGGAAAACGGTGAGGAAAAAAATACCGTCACCGCGCAGGATCGCAAAGAGCAGAAACGCCGTGAGGCAGAATTCCGCCAGCAGACTCAGCCGCTGCGCAAAGAATCGGAGAAACTGGAAAAAACCATGAGCCGGTTATCGGACGCTATTGCCGTGATTGAGGAAAAACTCGGTGACAGCGGCCTGTACGATCAGTCCCGCAAAGCCGAACTGAACACCTGCCTTCAGGAACAGGCGCAGTTCAAAGCGGAGCTGGAAGAGGCGGAAATGGCCTGGATGGAGATTCAGGAAAACCTCGAAGCCATGACACAGGCATTTGAAAATCAGTAAGTGATAAAGAGCGGCAATTGCCGCTCTCTTTTCTTATCAGCCGTCCAGGCTGTTAATCATGGTGCGGGCATTGATCACCAGTTGCCGCGCCTGCTCTTCCCGCCGCTGTAACAGCGCCATAAACAGCAAATCCGTTACCGTATTCTGTGCCGTCCGCGAGGAAATGGACGAACTGCGCCACTCATTTTCTTCCGCAACCGTTTCCAGCACATAATCCGCCATTTTTGCCAGCGGTGACTGACGGTTCCCGGTAATCGCAATCAGCGTGGCATTCTGTTTTTTCGCCGTGGCGGCGGTGACCAGCATATCCTTGCGTTTGCCGCTGAATGACAATACCACCAGCACATCCTTTTCGGTCAGCGTCTGGGAAAAAGCGATCTGGATATGGTGGTCGGCTTCTGCCAGTGTCATCAGCCCGATTTTCTGGAGCTTATAGGCCAGGTCTTTCGCCGTCAGCCCGGAGCCGCCGATGCCGGCAACCTGAATACAACGGGCATGATCCAGACAGGCAACAATCTCTGCCATCTGTTCAAAATCGAGCCGCCGGGTGGTTTCCGTAATGGAATGCTGCTTTTCCTGTGCCAGTTTCTGTGCGATCACCAACAGCGGATCATGTGCTTCAATCCGGTTATGCAGCGCTTGCTGCTGATTAGCTGCCAGCACCCGGTTGCGGCCAATCTCTTCGCTGATAGCGACTTTCAGTGCCGGAAATCCCTTAAATCCCAGTTTCTGACTAAACTTCACTATAGCGGACTGACTCACACCCACCCGCTCCGCCAGTACCTGAGAAGAAAGTGTGACGGTTTCTTCCGGCTGCGCCAGAATGAAATCGGCAATATGCTGCTGATTGGTCGCCAGCTCTGCTTTTACCCAGCTGATTTTTGTCAGGATCGCCATGTGTGTCTGTTTTCCTTCTGCAGAGAATAAAAAAGGAATAAATTATTTTAACAAAAACGACGAATTATTCCTGATAAATAACGTATCTTATTAATAAAAAATATATTTATATTCAACCAAATATAAAAAATAAAATGATGGGGGAAATGAAACTATTCCTGCTATAGCATCATAGTTGAATAGATTGCTCTGTGATAATTCTCACACAAAAAGAATATTTAATTCTTTAGCATGCGATTATATCTTATACAAAGGATCACGCATGAAGATTGACTTAACCTCTATGATTACCGAGAGCCGCAACCCGGCCAGCGCGGATATCGACAGCCTGCCGACATTAGATATGCTGCGGGTGATTAACCGCGAAGACCAGACCGTAGCCCTTGCCGTGGAAAAAACCCTGCCGCAGGTGGCACAGGTGGTGGATGCGGTGGCACAGGCATTCCGTCTGGACGGACGCCTGATTTATATGGGCGCGGGGACTTCCGGTCGCCTCGGGATACTGGATGCCAGTGAATGCCCGCCGACCTTCGGCACCCCGGCAGAGCAGGTGGTCGGTCTGATTGCCGGTGGTCACAAAGCTATTCTGAAAGCTGTTGAAAATGCGGAAGATAACCGCGAACTGGCGGTGAGTGATCTGAAAGCGCTGAATTTCAGTAAGAACGATGTCCTGGTCGGGATCGCCGCCAGCGGTCGTACCCCTTATGTGCTGGGTGGCATGGAATACGGGCTGTCGCTCGGCGCAACAGTTGCCGCCATCAGCTGTAACCCGGACAGTGAAATGAGCCGCCTCGCCGGTATCGCCATCACACCGGTGGTCGGCCCGGAAGTCATTACCGGTTCCTCCCGTATGAAAGCCGGCACCGCCCAGAAACTGATACTCAATATGATCACCACCGGTGCCATGATCCGCTCCGGGAAAGTGTACGGCAACCTGATGGCAGATGTGGAAGCAACCAACGCCAAACTGGTTGAGCGGCAGAAACGTATTGTGATGGCCGCAACGGAATGTGACAGAGCGACCGCAGAACAGGCCCTTACCGCCTGTGGCGGACACTGCAAAACCGCCATCGTGATGATCCTGGCACAGCTGAGTGCCGGTGACGCCAAAGCCCTGCTGGCACAGCATCAGGGGTTTATCCGTGACGCGCTGACCGGCGCGGCGCACTCCTAACACAAGGTAATCACCATGGCCAAAATCAGTCAGTCAACCATCATACAAATTCTGGATGCCATCGGCGGTCCAGGTAACGTGGCACAGAGCGGCAACTGTATGACCCGCCTGCGTCTGACACTGAACAATACACAGCTGGCGGATAAAATTGCCATCAAAAAAATTGAGGGCGTGCTGGGTGTGATTGAGAGTGATGAGCAGTTCCAGATTGTGCTGGGGCCGGGCAAAGCACAAACCGCCGCAGAACTGATGCAGAAACATCTCGATGACTATGTTCCCGGCAGTGAACCGGACGGCCGCAGCCTGAAAGAAATTGCCGCCGATCAAAAACAGCATCTGAAAGAGAAACAAACGAACCCGGTACAGCGTTTTCTCGCCAAATTTGCCACGATTTTTACCCCGCTTATTCCGGGTTTTATCGGCGTGGGTCTGCTGCTCGGCTTTGCCACACTGTTTGAATCGCTCTGGGTCACCGGAAATCCGACCCCGAACAGTACGCTGGTCGAAGTGCTGAGCTACATGAAGGTGTTCGGCAAAGGGCTGTTTACCTTTATGGGGATCCTGATCGGCTATAACGCACAAAAAGCCTTCGGCGGTTCCGGCGTCAATGGCGCAATTATCGCGGCGCTGTTTATCCTCGGTTATGATCCGCAGGCGACCAAAGGTTTCTACTCCGGTATGGAAACGTTCTTTGGTCACGGTATTGACCCGCGCGGTAACATTATCGGTATTCTGATCGCCACTATCACCGGCGCATGGGTGGAACGGCAGGTACGGCGCTTTATCCCGGCAAACCTGGATATCATTCTGACCTCCGCCATCACCCTGCTGATTATGGGCGCACTGACCTTTATTGTGATTATGCCGATCGGCGTCTGGCTGTTTGACGGCATGTCCTGGCTGTTTATGCACCTCAACGCCAACCCGTTCGGTGCTGCGGTTCTCGCCGGTCTGTTCCTGATTGCGGTGATGTTCGGTATCCACCAGGGCTTTATCCCGGTGTACACCGCGCTGGTCGGTACTCAGGGTTTTAACTCTCTGTTCCCGATCCTCGCCATGGCGGGTGCCGGTCAGGTCGGTGCTGCGCTGGCACTGTACGTCCGCGCGAAAAAAGATTCGGTGCTGCGTAATCAAATCCGCGGGGCGATTATCCCGGGCTTCCTCGGGATTGGCGAGCCGCTGATCTACGGTGTGACCCTGCCGCGCGTGAAGCCGTTTATTACCGCCTGTTGCGGCGGTGCGGCAGGCGGGTTCTTTATCGGACTTGTCGCCTGGTTCGGCTATCCGGTCGGGCTGAACACCGTTTTCGGGCCATCGGGGATTATCGCGATTCCGGTCATGACATCCGACAGCGGTATCTTCATGGGGATGGCGGTCTATACCGGCGGGTTACTCGTCGCCTATCTGACCGGATTTCTGTTTACCCTGCTGTTCGGCAGTAAGAATGTGGATTTAAGCTGATTTCGATTTCGCTGCAGTGATAAAAAAAACAGACCGCAATGCGGTCTGTTTTTCATGATTATTCAAACAGGATAAAATCAGCGGGAAATAAGTGCCTGCTCCAGTAACTGAACAATAAACTGATTTTTTGAGACTGAATTCGCTGTTGTGGCAGCATTCAGCCGCGCCTCAAGCCAGCCCGGATAACGCAGCGTAAAGGCCTTTAACTTATCAGTCTCTTTAAAAGGCTCAATGCCTTCTTCAATACAAGATTGTATAAATTCCTCCAGAGACACTGCGCCTTCTTTTTTCAGGCCTTCAATGCTGTCAGATACAAAATCGCAATACCCGTTTACATCCAAAAACTTACCACGGAATGCCTTAATTTCATCCTCATAAGTTACGGATGCAGGGTGACCTTCGATAGTCATGATATTTGTGCTCTTAATCATGTTCCACCCCAATATTATTCTCAAACCACTCTTTCAGACCCGCCACCGCCCCTTTGTCCATCACATTTCCGGGATGAGGCTGATGAGTCAGGTACACAGACCTCATCAAAACAAACCTCCGGCGGGAGCCGTTTCCATTTTTAACTTTACCGCCAAGATTACCGATCAGGCTGCTGACATCATCCCATTTTATTCCTGACTTTGGTGGTGTTGTCAGTATATCAGCCATCGTTTTACGGTGCCTGGCACTCAGCGCTTTGATCTTAATCATTACTTATCCTGCCGGTGTCATTTAATGATATCACTTTATGCAGGAAGAATATGACGTCAACTCATGATATCACATAGAATAGTGAGGCAGATTATTGTGAGCCATTTTTCATTCAGCTTCTGTTTTTGTTCCGCAGGTTATATTATGTCGGCTATTCAAGCCAGATGAGCGGCACACAGGCGGCGGTGAGTAACCCCATCACAATATTGAAGGTGAACCAGGCATTGCGGCTGCGCAGAAAACGGCCGATAAAGGCACCGAATCCGATCCAGATAAACCCGGCAACCAGGTTCACTGAGACCATCACGATACTCATCACCCCGACAGACAGCATATAGGCATCACCGCTCAGGCTGTAACTGCCGACCGCCCCGAGTCCCATCAGCCAGGCCTTGGGGTTGATAAACTGTAACAACGCCCCCTGGTACCAGGTGACCGCCTTGCTGACCTGCGGTTCATCAATAGGCTGATACGGCGCAGTAGCCAGTTTTTTGGCAAGCCACAGAAGGTAAAGACTGCCGGCAATTTTCATAGCAGTATGCAATTTGGGATAAATCAGTAAAATAGCCGCAACACCAAAGGCGGAAAGGTATAATACTGTCTGCATACCGAGCATAATACCGGCCATCAGCACCAGTGTGCGGCGGAAACCGTACTGCGCACCGGAGGCGGTCAGTAACAGATTATTCGGTCCGGGCGTGACTGCCGCGATAAACATAAAAACAGAAAGCGAGATAAGAAGGTGTGCAGTCATGAGTCATCCGGCAACATGGTCATTTTCTTTACCGGAAATTACCAGCATGTTTTTCATTAAACAAGAGATGTTTTTTCATTACGAATCTAACTATGTCTAGTCATTTTCAACCGATTTCCTGGGCAACAAATCCGCACCTGCAAACGCTGCTGCCCCGGATTTTCCGCCGGAAACCAATGATAAAACCATTCTGGCAGCGCCTGACGCTGCCGGATAATGATTTTATTGATCTTGCATGGAGCGAAGACCCGGATACCGCGCGCCATAAACCACGTCTGGTCATCTTTCACGGGCTGGAAGGCAGTTTCCGCAGCCCGTATGCGCACGGTATTCTGGCTGCGGCTGCCCGTCAGGGCTGGCTGGGCGTTGTCATGCATTTTCGCGGCTGCAGCGGCGAGCCGAACCGATCAAAACGGATTTACCACTCCGGGGAAACCGGTGATGCCCGTTATCTGCTGAAGTGGCTGCAGGATACCTACGGCAAAGTTCCGACCGGTGCGGTCGGTTATTCACTCGGCGGTAATATGCTGGCCTGTTATCTCGCCGAAGAAGGTGAAAATGCGGCGGTGGATGCCGGCATTGTGGTTTCTGCCCCGCTGATGCTGGAACCCTGCTCCTTCAAAATGGAAAAGGGCTTTTCCCGTTTTTATCAGTGGTATCTGCTGAAAGGGCTGAAACGTAATGCCACCCGCAAACTGGTGCGCTACCCGAATTCACTGCCGACAAACCTGCTGCATATCCGTGCGATTAAACGTATCCGCGAATTTGATGACATTATCACCTCACGGATCCACGGTTTCCGTGATGCCTCGGATTACTACCGCCGGTGCAGCGCGCTGCCGAAACTCCCGGCTGTACGTAAGCCGATGCTGATCATCCACGCCAAAGATGATCCCTTTATGGCACAGGAAGTGGTGCCGGATCTGTCACAATTACCCCCGTGTGTGGAATATCAGATGACCGAGCACGGCGGCCATGTCGGTTTTGTGACCGGCAGCTGGCGCCGTCCGCGTTTATGGCTGGAGGAGCGCATTCCGGAATGGCTTGCACCGCATCTGGCCGCAAAGGAGACACCATGATTATTCCCTGGCAGGATATCGCGCCGGAAACACTGGAAAGTATCCTGGAAAGTGTGGTGCTGCGTGAAGGTACTGACTACGGCGAACATGAAAAATCACTCAGTGATAAAGTAGCGGATCTTTACACGCAACTCAAAAACGGCGACATTGTGATTGTCTGGTCGGAATTACACGAAACACTCAACATCATGCCGTCGGCACAATTCCGCGGCTGATTCAGCCGGAGGAAACACCGCATGTCACGGACCCACCCGATTATCGCCGTTACCGGCTCCAGCGGAGCCGGTACCACGACCACCAGTCAGGCATTCCGTAAGATCTTCCAGCAACTGGATGCGGTTCCCGCCATTATTGAAGGCGACAGTTTCCACCGTTACACGCGGCCGGAAATGGATGCCGCCATTCGTAAGGCCCGCGAACAGGGGCGTCATATCAGCTATTTCGGGCCCGAAGCCAACGATTTTGGTCTGCTCGAAAGCACATTCCGCCAGTACAGCGGGAACGGCAGCGGCGAGCGCCGCAAATACCTGCATACCTATGATGAAGCCGTGCCCTATAACCAGCTGCCCGGCACCTTCACCCCGCGTGAGGCACTGCCTGCCGGGACAGACGTACTTTTCTATGAGGGATTGCACGGCGGCGTGGTCACGCCGGAACATAATATTGCCGGTCATGTGGATTTGCTGGTCGGTGTGGTACCGATAGTCAATCTGGAGTGGATACAAAAGCTGGTCCGTGACACGAACGATCGCGGTCATTCACGGGAAGCGGTCATGGATTCTGTCGTGCGTTCGATGGATGATTACATCCGCTATATCACCCCGCAGTTTTCCCGCACCCACATTAATTTCCAGCGGGTGCCGACGGTGGATACCTCCAACCCGTTCTCGGCCAAATCCATTCCGTCACAGGATGAGAGCTTTACCGTGATCCGCTTCCGCGGCCTGAAAAAAATCGATTTCCCCTATTTGTTATCCATGCTTCAGGGCTCCTTTATTTCCGCCTCAAATACCATTGTCGTGCCCGGCGGAAAATTAGGGCTGGCGATGGAATTAATAATGGCGCCGCTGGCAGAGCAATTATTGCAGGGAAAACAAATAAACAAGCGATAAAAAAACCGGGTAATAATGTATTACCCGGTTAGTGTTCAAAAATAAAAATAATATTTCAAAAAATCATTCAATATTTTTTACGTCGAAGCTATGTGTAATTTTAACACTTTCGCCTAACATTAATGAAACAGAGCAATATTTCTCAGCGGATAATTGCACAGCACGTCCGACAACATTTTCAGTCAGGTCACGCCCGGTCACAATAAAATGCAGATTGATATGAGTGAATAAACGCGGCGCGGTTTCACGACGTTCAGCGGTGAGTTTTACATCACAATCAATGACTTGATTACGGCCTTTTTGCAAAATAGAGACAACATCAATGGCGCTGCAGCCGCCGGTTGCCATCAGTACCATCTCCATCGGGTTCGGGGCTTTTTCACCGGCATTACCGTCCATTGTAATCTGGTGTCCTGACGCGGATTCCCCTAAGAAAGTCATGTTCTCAACCCACTTTACACGCGCTTCCATTTTTATACCCTCATCATCAATATAATTCACGACAGACTACCCTTTCATTCACGGGCTGGCAATCTCTCTCATAGTTTATTATGCTGAAGCGAGACAGTGGAAGACAGGACGGTTTTCCTGTGCTAAAAACACGGCAAGGATTTATCTATGGCTAAGATCAATATCTTTCCGTGAGGATTATTATACTATTTTAATAAACTAACTTGCCGGAAATTCAGCAAGTTAATATGATAAGCTAAGACTTTATATAATTGCAGAGCGTAAACAACGGTTTGCAATAACTAACAACAGAGGATAACGCGAATGGTTCTCGGCAAGCCACAAACAGACCCCACGCTTGAATGGTTTTTGTCTCACTGCCATATCCACAAATATCCATCCAAAAGCACGCTTATTCATCAGGGCGAAAAGGCAGAAACACTCTACTACATTGTAAAAGGTTCTGTTGCGGTGCTGATCAAAGATGAAGAAGGCAAAGAGATGATTTTATCCTATCTCAACCAGGGTGATTTCATCGGTGAACTCGGATTATTTGAGGAAGGACAGGAACGTACAGCGTGGGTACGGGCAAAAAGCGCCTGCGAAGTTGCAGAAATCTCGTACAAAAAGTTCCGCCAGCTTATCCAGGTTAACCCGGATATCCTTATGCGCCTTTCCGCGCAGATGGCAAGCCGCCTGCAAACCACATCAGAAAAGGTCGGAAACCTTGCATTCCTTGATGTGACAGGCCGCATCGCCCAGACATTACTCAACCTGGCAAAACAACCGGATGCCATGACACATCCGGACGGTATGCAAATCAAAATTACCCGTCAGGAAATCGGCCAGATTGTGGGATGTTCCCGCGAAACGGTCGGCCGTATTCTGAAGATGCTGGAAGATCAGAACCTGATCTCCGCACACGGTAAAACCATCGTGGTATACGGCACCCGTTAATCCGGACGGCCTTTATCACCAAAACAGGCGCAATTGCGCCTGTTTTTTTATTTCTGAATTCCGCCGTTTTACTGCATTTCCCGGAAATCATTCAGGGTTTTTGCCAGCCGTTTCATCCCTTCATCCACATCCGCTTTTTCAATAATCAGCGATGGCGTGAAACGCAGCACATTGGTTCCGGCGTTAAGCAGCATCAGACCGTTTTTAGCCGCCAGTCCCAGCAGTGTTTTTGATTGATCACGGTAGATACCCGCCAGTTCGGCACCAATCAGCAGCCCTTTCCCGCGGATCTCCGCAAACGCGCCAAATGTGCTGTTCAGGGATTGCAGTGCATCCGCAAACCACTGATGGCGCTCATTCACACCCGCCAGCAGTGCCGGGTCGTTGATCAGATCAAAGGCCGCATTGCCGACCGCACAGGCCAGCGGGTTACCGCCGTAGGTTGTGCCGTGTGTACCGGGCACCATCACCTGCGCAATGTCCTGTTTTGTCAGCATGGCACTGATCGGAAAACCGCCGCCCAGCGCTTTCGCCGTAGTCAGGATGTCCGGCTCAATGCCATAATCCATATAGGCAAACAGTTTTCCGCTGCGCCCCATCCCGCTTTGCACTTCATCAAAGACCAGCAATGCCTGATGTTTATCACACAGGTCACGTACTCCCTGCATAAAAGCAGGAGTGGCAGGCGTGATCCCCCCCTCACCCTGAATGGGTTCCAGCACCACGGCACAGGTGTGATCGTCCATCACCGCTTTGACAGCATCGAGGTCGTTAAAAGGCACATGAATAATATCCGCCGGTTTCGGCCCGAAGCCATCGGCATATTTCGGCTGACCGCCGACAGAAACGGTAAAGAGTGTCCGGCCGTGAAAACCGTGATGAAAAGCGATAATTTTGGTTTTATAAGGATGATGACGGGTCAGTGCATAATGGCGCGCCAGTTTGAATGCGGCTTCATTCGCCTCCGCGCCGGAGTTGGCAAAGAAAACCCGTTCCGCGAACGTGTGGTTTATCAGCTTCTGCGCCAGTGTCAGCGCCGGTTCATTGGTAAAAATATTGCTGACATGCCAGAGCGACTCGCTCTGGGTTTTCAGTGCCGCGACCAGTGCCGGATGACAATGACCCAGCGCCAGCACGGCAATCCCCCCGGCGAAATCAACATATTCGGTGCCATTCTGATCCCACACCCGGCTTCCCTGTCCTCTGACAGGAATAAAATCAGCCGGTGCATAAATTGGCAGCATTACTTCATCATAAGTGCCGCGCGTAACCGCATTCTGTTTTGTCATCGTTCCTTACCTGATCTATCCACAAGTGAAAATATAATCACCAAATATGAATAAAAAATCAAATCAAAACGAATGAAAAAACAGAACCGGGGATAAAATAAGCGATAACTGATTAGTATTTCAGGAAATTATTCAGGAGTTCATGCCCCTGCTCACTGAGAATACTTTCCGGATGGAACTGCACACCTTCAATCGGCAGCGTTTTATGGCGGATCCCCATGATTTCATCCACATTACCGTCATGCAGGCTCCATGCGGTAACCTCAAACGAAGCCGGTAATGTTTCCGGGGCAATCACCAGCGAGTGATAGCGGGTGACGGTCAGCGGACGGTTCAGCCCTTTGAACACACCCTGCTGGTTATGATGGATTGCGGTGGTTTTGCCGTGCATCACTTTACGCGCCTTCACCACCTGCGCGCCGAATGCCTGGCCGATAGCCTGATGCCCGAGACACACCCCGAGGATCGGGATTTCACCGGCGAAATGGCTGACCGCATCCAGCGAAATACCGGCTTCTGACGGCGTGCAGGGACCCGGTGAGATCACCAGATGAGATGGCGATAATTGCTCAATATCACTGAGGCTGACGGCATCATTTCGTTTAACCTGTACATCTGCACCTAACTCACAGAAGTATTGATACAGGTTATAAGTAAATGAGTCATAATTATCGATAATTAATAGCATGATTATCTATATCCGACTGATATATTTATCTTTTTTATTTTCAAACTGCTGTATCAGGCACACGTTGACAATACCCTGCAACCCCGGGGGATTGCACAGACAGTTTCATGAAGCGGGCTATAATACCACAGCCGGACAGAGAAAATAGCCCGAATGCGGCACGGCGCCGCAGAGGCAGATGTCGTCTTATTCAGACTATCAGGGAGTTTGACACACTTACGGGGAATATCCGGAAATATTCCCCTTAATCTGCACGAAAATACGGTTTATTTTACGATAGTTGCAGAGATAATTTTGATCGGCGTTGACGGCACGTTCTGATACGGACCAATGTTTTCTGTCTTCACTTTTGAGATTTTATCGACAACATCCATGCCGTTCACGACTTTACCAAACACGGCATAGCCGAAATCACGCTGGCCGTGATCGAGGAATGCATTATCCGCCACATTGATAAAGAACTGGCTGGTTGCGCTGTCTTTATCTGCAGTACGCGCCATTGCAATCGTGCCGCGCAGGTTACGCAGGCCGTTATCCGCTTCATTTTTTACCGGCGGACGGGTTTGTTTCTGATTCATATCCGCCGTGAAGCCACCACCCTGTACCATAAAGCCCGGGATGACACGGTGGAATGTTGTATCGTCATAGAATTTATCGGTGACATACTGTTTGAAATTTTCCACGGTTTTCGGCGCTTTTTCATTATCCAGCGCAATTTCAAAATCGCCTGCAGTGGTGGTAAATTTAACATGCGTCTGCTCTGCCGCAAACGCCAGCGACGTTGCACTGAGGGTACAGGCTGCCACAAATGTAACTAAAACACGTTTTAACATTCCCAATTCCTTTCAACGAAATAAACTGACACTAATCTTATCGATTTTAATGGGCAATGACGCTGAGCGCCACCGATTTACTTTAATTTACCTTTACCGCCGGGATAACTAATTAATATAAGAATTTTTCACGTATTTGTACTGATGATATTCTGTGCACAGTCCGTTATTTAGCAAAATAAGACGTAACTGTCCATTCTGCTGTACCCTTATTGCATTTAATGCGTAAATATAAATATTGCTTTGATTTTGATGGAAAATTTTTATTTCCCGATAAAAAAATCAACTTATACCAAATAAAAAATAGCACCTGTCTGTATAACAGATAATAAACCATTCTGTTTTTTATCTTTTTGCGGGTAAATATCCGCGTTTTTTTCACCGGAAAGACGTTGTTTTCTCCGGATTATATCGGTTGCTGCCCCCGGCCTGTTATTGTTATTACTTTTTCCCGTTCTGAGAATAAACAGGCACAGTAATCTCTCCGCCGCAGTTCTTAAACAACAGCCATTAGGCTATAATCATCCCGGTTTCGACCTGAGGAGAACAGATTTTGACCATTAAAACGCACAACTACCAAGTGACCCATTTTGTCATCAGCGCACCGGATATCCGCCATTTACCGGAAGATACGGGGATCGAAGTGGCGTTTGCCGGTCGCTCCAATGCCGGAAAATCGAGTGCGCTGAATGCACTGACACAGCAAAAAAGCCTGGCGCGCACCAGTAAAACACCGGGACGTACCCAGCTTATCAACCTGTTTGAGGTCACTGACGGCTGCCGTGTGGTTGACCTGCCGGGCTACGGTTACGCTGAAGTTCCGGAAGCCATGAAACGTAAATGGCAGGCGGCACTGGGCGAATATCTGCAAAAGCGCAACTGTCTGCGCGGCCTGGTGGTGCTGATGGATATCCGCCATCCGCTCAAAGACCTGGATATGCAGATGATTGAATGGGCAGTGGCAATGCAGGTGCCGGTTCTGGCACTGCTGACCAAAGCCGACAAACTGGCCAGCGGCGCACGTAAGAAGCAGCTGATGGCGGTGCGTGATGCACTGACAGACCTGAGTGACACCGGTGATATTCAGGTAGAATATTTCTCCGCCCTGAAAAAAATCGGCATTGATAAGTTACGCCTGAAACTGGACACCTGGTTCAGCGAAAGCGACACAGAATGATCCGCTGACATATCCGCTCATGAAGAAGCCCGCATACAGCGGGTTTTTTTATGCAAAAAAAATGCTCCGGTCAGACGTTATCTGACCGGAGCAGCTAATATTCAGCTAAATCCGATTACGTGAAGTAAAAGGTCTGAAAGATAGAACATCTTACCTCTGTACCCTACGCGAACAACTTTACCGCAAATTTACGGACAAAAAAACCTTTTTTGTAATTTTTTTTCATATTAAGCACGATTCAGCTTGTCACAAAACGGTAATATTCCCTTCAAATGTACTTTAATTACATATTTATGCGATCCGGGTCTATAGATAGTTCCGGTCTGATCGCACAAAATAGCAACAAAACAGCACAAATGGTGCCGTTTTCACACCATACTGTTATGATAGTCTGAGCGCATCCGGGAGTACGTCTCCCCATAATTTTTATTTATATTAGTGAGTTAGCTATGGCATTACTGACATTACGGCATTTCCCTGATCCCTGCCTGCGGGAAACAGCCCAACCCGTCACGGTTTTTGATGACGAACTGAAAACATTTGTCACAGATATGACAGAAACCATGTATGCCGAACGGGGCATCGGCCTTGCTGCGCCGCAGGTCGGTGTCTGTAAGCGTGTGATTATCGTGGATGTCTCTGAAAACCGCGATCAGCCGATGGCGCTGATTAACCCGGAATTTATTCAGTGCGACGGCGACATGATGATGATGGACGGCTGCCTGTCCCTGCCGGAGAGTTATACGGAGACACAGCGCTACTCTTCAGTCACTGTCCGTTATCAGGATATAAACGGTACAGAACATACCCTTGAAGCGGAAGGATTACAGGCGGGCTGCCTGCAGCACGAAATCGACCACCTTAACGGCAAGCTGTTTATCGACCATCTCTCGCCGCTGAAGCGCCAGCGCATTGAGAAAAAAGTGAAGAAAACCCTGAAAATGCGGGAAGAAAACGCATAACAGGAAAATCCCCCCGGAACACAATGCCTTTACGCTATAGATTTCATCTGTGGCAAAGCAGCAAAAGAAGAAATCCGGGGAGCATATATCAGTATGTGACCCGGATTTCTGAGTGCAACCGACATGATGCCGGATGCTAAGGCTAAATCATTCGTTTTGCAGCAAGGCAGCAAGCAGAAGGAACCGGGGAGCATACATCAGTATGTGACCCGGTTCGTGACGCGCAGCGAACACCGCTGCAGACCGAAGGATGACGCCTTAGTGGGCTTCGTCCCAATTGGCACCAACCCCCGCTTCCACTTTTAACGGCACATCCAGCTTCATCGCGGCTTCCATCAGCCCGCGGATCTTCTCTGCCATCTCTGCCTGCTGTTCTTTTCTGACTTCAAACACCAGTTCATCGTGTACCTGCATAATCATCAGTGCATCGATGTTCTCTTTTTGCAGCCAATCATCCACGGCGATCATCGCTTTTTTGATGATATCCGCTGCGGTGCCCTGCATCGGGGCGTTGATCGCCTCGCGCTCAGCGGCCTTGCGGCGCATACCGTTACGGGAATTGATTTCCGGCAGCCAGAGACGGCGGCCTTCCAGCGTTTCCACGTATCCTTTTTCTGCCGCATGTTCACGGGTGCGGGCCATATACTCCAGCACGCCCGGGTAGCGTTCAAAATAGAGATCCATATAGCGCTGCGCTTCACCGCGCGGGATCCCCAGCTGACGTGCCAGACCAAAGGCGCTCATGCCGTAAATCAGACCGAAATTAATCGCCTTCGCGCTGCGGCGCTGATCTGCCGTCACATCGTCCAGCGGCACACCAAACACTTCTGCGGCGGTTGCACGGTGGATATCCTTGCCTTCGGCAAAGGCTTTCAGCAGCCCTTTGTCCTGTGACAGATGTGCCATGATGCGCAGTTCAATCTGCGAATAGTCCGCCGCCATAATGCAGTAGCCGTCACGGGCAATAAACGCCTGACGGATACGGCGGCCTTCATCGGTTCTGACCGGAATATTCTGCAGGTTCGGATCACGGGAAGAAAGACGGCCGGTCGCGGTCACTGCCTGGTGATACGAGGTATGCACACGGCGGGTTTTCGGATCCACCATCAGCGGCAGCTTATCGGTATAGGTGGTTTTCAGTTTGGACAGGCTGCGGTGCTCGAGGATCACGCGCGGCAGTTCATGGTTATCCGCCAGCTCCTCCAGCACTTCCTCATTGGTTGACGGTGCGCCGCCCGGGGTTTTTTTCACCACCGGCAGATTCAGTTTTTCAAATAAAATGGTTTGCAACTGCTTCGGTGAAGAGAGGTTAAACTCCTCTCCGGCAATCGCAAATGCCTGCTTCTCCAGTTCATCCAGACGGGCTGTCAGTTCTACTGACTGTGCAGCCAGCACATTGGCGTCGATCAGAACCCCTGTCCGTTCCATGCGGGAGAGCACCGGCACCAGCGGCATTTCGATATCCTGATAGACATGCAGCAGCGATTTTTCCGCTTCCAGCTGCGGATACAGCGCCTGATGCAGCAGCAGTGTGATATCCGCATCTTCCGCCGCATAATTGGCAGCTTCTTCCAGCGGGATCTGATTAAACGTCAGCTGTTTCTTGCCTTTCCCGGCGATATCTTCAAAGGTGGTGGTTTTGTAATTCAGATGGCGGTCAGCAAGGCTGTCCATATCATGACGTCCGGCGACACTGTTGAGCACGTAAGATTCCAGCATGGTATCAAAGGCAATGCCGCGCAGTTCCACACCGTAATTTTCCATGATCCCGCGATCAAACTTCAGGTTTTGACCGATTTTACGGATGTTTTCATCTTCCAGAATCGGTTTCATCACCCGCAGCACCTGCTCGGTTAACAACTGATCCGGTGCATCCAGATAATCATGGCCGATCGGCACATACGCCGCATGGCCTGCTTTCGCCGCAAATGACATCCCGACCAGACGCGCAGAGAGATTATCCAGGCTGTCAGTTTCGGTATCAAACGCAAACTCACCGGCTTCACGCAGGATATCCGCCCAGCGGTTCAGCGCCTCTTCATCAAGGATGGTTTCATAGTTTTCGCTGCTGATGTCCGGCGTGGCTGCCGGTGCTGCCGGGGTCTGTGCTGCGGCGGTTACCGCGGCTTTTGACGGCGCGCTGCGGGTACTTTTCTTCGCCAGCCAGCCGCCGTTTTCCAGATCACTTATCCAGCGTTTAAATTCATACTGTGTGAATAAGGCATGCAGCTTATCCAGATCCGGTTCCGACAATGCCAGGGAATCCCAGGTGCGATCGAGTTCCACATCGGTTTTGATGGTCGCCAGAGTGTAAGAGAGGTACGCCATCTCTTTGTTGGTTTCCATCTTCGGTGCGAGGGTTTTGGCACCACGGAAGCTCAGTCCGGCGATTTTATCCAGATCTGCATAGATATCATCCAGGCTGCCCAATCCCTGCAATAAGGCCTGAGCGGTCTTCTCACCGACCCCCGGAACCCCCGGGATGTTATCGGAGGAATCGCCCATCAGTGCCAGATAATCAATAATCAGTGACGGCGGAACACCGTATTTGGTTTCCACTTCTTCCGGCCCGAGAATGGTGTTATTCATGGTATTAATCAGGGTGATATCCGGTGTCACCAGCTGTGCCATATCTTTATCACCGGTGCTGATCAGCACAGCGCGGCCTTCTGCCGCTGCCTGTTTCGCCAGTGTCCCGATAACATCATCCGCTTCCACGCCGGAGACAGATAACAACGGCATCCCCATTGCGATAACCATGTCATGCAGCGGTGCTATCTGCTCACGCAGATCATCCGGCATCGGCGGACGATGTGATTTATAGGCTTCAAACAATTCATCACGGAATGTTTTACCTTTGGCATCAAATACCACGGCAACATGGCTGGGTTCATACTGCATCACCAGGCTGCGCAGCATATTCAGCACGCCGTACATGGCACCGGTCGGTTGTCCGGCGCTGTTGGTCAGCGGGGGGAATGCGTGGTAAGCACGATAGAGGTACGATGAACCATCGACTAAAATCAAAGGGTTGTCTGCAATCTGAGCCATAATTGCCTTCACAGTATTAAAGGGATTCTTGCGGGTAGCATGCCACAGACTGCGGCATCAGACGACTATTATCGGCCTCAGCCGTTAATCTTCCCGCACTCAGAACAGGACGGGTATCGCGGGAAAATAAAAAATAACAAGCTGTGGATAACTTTGTGGGTAAATTTATGAACCCTATGTAAATCACTGTCTGCAGCGCAGATATACCCGAATCTCATTCAAAAAAATCAATAGGTTATAAACGAATACCGCAAGATAATCTGCCGTTGTAATCACTTGATTAATGTGGATAGTAAAAAAGCAATGGCGTTACCGCCATTGCTTCCGGAGATACAAATTCTGAGATCAGTTTTGCTTAATCAGATAATTGACCGTATCAGAGAACGCTTTACCGTATTCATTCACATCTTTGACTTCCAGACCGGCATTGTTGATCTGGTATTTACCTTTGACAAAGACCGCAGGCACACCGCGTAATTTGTAATCCGCCGCCGCTTTCTGCTGCTTGGCAATCAGGGATTTCACAAAGATGCTGTTAGCGGCAGAATCATAATCCTCACCGGTCACACCCGCTTTGATAAAGGCGTCACGGACATCGGCAGGCGTTTTAATGGTGCCGGTTTTCTGAATGCCTTCGAACAGGATCGGCGTCACTTTGTCTTCAACCCCCATCGCCATGGCCACAGACCACGCTTTGGTCATTTCAGGACCCATCGGGCCACCGAGGAAATCAACATGATAACGTTCATGTTTGGCGCCTTCCGGCAGATTTTTGCTGATGGATTCCGGTACTTTGAAGTTTTCTTCAAACTGATAGCAGTGCGGACAGTAGAAGGAGAAAAACTCCACCACGTCAGGCTGATTTGTGACCGGTGTACTCAGTTCGGTGTACTCTTTTCCGGATACCGGGTTTGCAAACACACTGAAAGACATCGCAAATCCAATCAGCGCTAACCAAAGTTTCTTCATCTTTATCTCTCCTGAAAATCAATAAGGCAGAAAGCGCGTCAGCGGAGGCTCCGCCAGTACGGCTGTCTGTTCCGTCATCAGTGATTGCTGCTGTGACCAGAAATCACTTTCCGCCATCCATGGAAAAGCTTTAGGAAAAGCGGGATCCTGCCAGCGGCGTGCCACCCAGGATAAAAAATGAACCATGCGCATGGCGCGCAGCGGTTCAATCAGTGCCAGCTCCCGCGTATCGAAGTCACAAAACTCCTGATAGGCATCGAGCAGAATGTCGAGCTGATAACGGCGCGAATCGGTATCCCCGCTGAGCAGCATCCACAAATCCTGCACCGCCGGGCCGTTGCGGGCATCATCGAAATCCACCAGCCACGGTTCATCACGCCATAAAATATTACCCGGATGACAATCCCCGTGCAGACGGATGGCATGCCAGTCGTCGTGCCAGCGGGCAGCTGTCTCACGGATCAGGGTATCCAGTGTCGCGATAAAGCTGTCACGACGCGCCTGCGGGATCAGCGGACACTGCGCGAGGATTTCACGCGGTGTCAGCAGATATTCCTGCAGTCCGATCGCCGGCCGGTGCTCAAAACAGCGTTCCCGGCTTATCTGGTGCAGCCGTCCGAGCAGCCGCCCGGTGCTTTCCAGCTGATCAAGGTTATCGGTTTCATACGCCCGTCCGCCGATCGACGGGAACAGCGCGAACAAATAACCGTCCTGTGACAGCAGTGTGTCACCGTCAAAGGCCAGCGGTGCCGCGACCGGCAGCCCGGCCTGAGCTAGTGTCAGGGCCAGGTCGTGCTCCTCGCGGATCTGCGCCTCATCCCAGCGTGCCGGGCGATAAAATTTCACCACATAACGGGTACGGTTTTCATCCGTAAACTGATATACGCGGTTTTCATAGCTGTTCAGCTCTGTCAGACCGGAATCCAGCCAGATACCGTAACGGCTGAGGCTGTCGATCAGACGGTCGGGCCGGAAATCCTGAAAAGTGAAAACCGGCGGAGTTGTCGTCTGCATTACTCTTTGATAATGCCGCGTGCACGTAACAGGGCGGTTTTAAAATCGTCTTCGTAATCTTTTTTCAGACCCGGAATGGCGTCTGTTGCCTCTGAGCCGCGCATTTTCAGGTGATAAATAAGAATATCATCAGTCAGGTCAGATAATTCACCCTCAAACCCGGCTTCGTCAGCCAGTTTCTGTAACATCTGCATCAGATTCAGATCAGAGTGTTGCTGCCAGACAGGGTGCAGAAGTTCAATAACCTCATTAAGACGATGACATTTCATAATAAATTCCTTATAAGCAAGATCGTAACACATTACCAATTATCCGCCGCTCCGGAAAGAACAGGACTGTCAGGATGCGTAAATATTGGCAGGCTGTAATAACTGCGGCGTATTATCCGTGATTATAACGACCATTGCATTGATATTCGCGCTCACTATACCGGAATCCTTGTTAAGATAAGTTCAGAATATTTATCAGAGATTGTCAGAGAAACTGAAAATGATGATGCAACTCAGCGGCTGTATTCTTGCCGGCGGACGGGCCACCCGGATGCAGGGACAGGATAAAGGCCTGGTATTACTGGGCGGGATCCCGCTTTATCAGCACAGTGTAAAGCTGCTCGCTCCGCAGACAGATGACATTTTTATCAATGCTAACCGCAATGCGCGGGATTATCACGCCACCGGCCTGCGGGTGGTCGCCGATACATTACCGGATTTTCCCGGCCCGCTTGCCGGGATGCTGGCAGGTCTTGAAAACGCCCTGCACGACTGGGTGCTGTTTGTGCCGTGTGATGTGCCGCAGTTCCCGGCTGATCTGGCGGAAAAACTCTGGCAGCAGAAAGGGGATGCCCTGTGCGCTTATGCCTGTGATCACCAGCGGGCGCATCCTGCCTTTGCACTGTGTCACCGCTCATTGATCACCCCGCTCAGAGAATACCTCACCGGCGGCGATCGCAAACTTCTGCTGTTTATGGATAATATCGGTGCAAAAGCCGTCACATTTGATGCAAATTCCGGTGATTTCATCAATCTCAATACCCTTGCGGAGTGCCGGGAATGGGAAAAACAGCACCGGCTGCCGCATCAGGTGCCCCTGCTGGCCGTCACGGCCTACAGCGGCACCGGTAAAACCACCCTGCTGAAAAAGCTGATCCCGCAACTGCGGGAAAGCGGGTTGCGCATAGGGCTGGTCAAACACACGCATCATGATATGGATGTCGATACCCCGGGAAAAGACAGCTATGAGCTGCGCAAAGCGGGCGCTTATCAGACGCTGGTAGTCAGTCAGGAGCGGTTTGCGCTGATGACAGAAACCCCGGGCGGTGCAGAGCCGGATCTGATGCAGCTGGCTGACCGCTTTGATACCCGGGAGCTGGATCTTATCCTGGTGGAAGGGTTCAAGGGTGAATCCGTAGCGAAAATTGCCCTGTTTCGTGATGTGACTGACCGCCCGTACCAGACACTGCTGGATGAATTTGTTATTGCATTTGCGTCTGATAAACCACGGCAGGATGTCACGGTACCGCAGCTGGATATCAACAATATCACTGCCATCCGCGACTTTATTATCCGCTGGCTGGAAAATAATCCGTAACCGTCACTCATATCGGGACTGGTATAAAATCATGTTACCCGGCCCGATATGAGTCTCACCGGGATACTCATACTTTTTATCCTGAAAAAACCGGTTAATATCATTATTTACGTTTTAAAAACAGAGAAATATTGAATATGACGTTATTTAATCTATTCTGAAAACGTGTTTATTGTATTTTCTGAAACAAAAAACGAGGTTTATTTATCATGAAAAAGTATTTCGTCACCGCGTGTCTGGTTGCTGCAAGTGCATTTTCCTCAGTGGCTCTCGCTGAACCTGCTGATATTCAGGTACCCGATAAAATGACCTGTAAAGAATTCGTGAATCTGAATCCGCAAAGCTGGGCGCCGGTTGCCCTGTGGGTGATCAGTAAAGACACACAATATCCGGGCGGTGACTTTGTGGCACTGTCAGAAAAAGGGATTGCAGAAGCGCCAAAAATCGTTGAATTCTGTAAAAAATTCCCGGAAGGTACACTCCAGGATTACCTGGCTGCCCGCAATAAATAATCCCCCCGAATAAATAATGAAGCGCCGGAGATATATTCCGGCGTTTTTATGCCATTATTCCGGCAAACTTTCCGCTGCATATTTGCTACAGTATATCTTTCAGCCGCTTTACCGGATAAAAGATATAATGAGTGACGAACTGATTCTGGTCGATGAACATGATAATGCCCTCGGGTATGACGAAAAACTCCGCGTTCATCAGCTCGGATTACTGCACCGTGCATTTTCTGTGTTCCTGTTTAATGATGCGGGTGAACTGCTGATCCAGCAGCGCGCACTCAGCAAATACCATTCCGGCGGATTGTGGGCCAACAGCTGCTGCAGTCACCCCCGTCGCGGTGAATCGCTGGAACAGGCAACACAGCGCCGTCTGCAGGAAGAGCTGGGGATCACCTGCCCTTTACAGCCTGCTGGTCATATTATTTACCGGGCGGATGTTCCGCCGTCACTCATTGAACATGAGTATGACCACCTGTTTACCGGTCACTATAACGGCCCGTTTTCCCTGAACCCGCAGGAAGTCGCTGCCGTGCGCTGGATACCACTCACTGACCTGAAAAAAGAGATGCATGATCATCCGCAACATTTTGCCGAATGGTTTAACGTCATTGCCAAAAAGTCCCCCTTATTACAGATAACAACATCATGACACTGATTACGGAAGAACGTGCGCCTTCCGCACAGGAGTATTGCACCCTGCGCATTAAGGCCGGATTATCGGCAAAATCACTGAAAGCCGCTGAGATCGGGCTGCCCAACAGTTTATATATCGTGACTATCCGGGATGACGGAACGCTTATCGCCATGGGGCGCGTGGTCGGTGACGGTGCCTGTAATTTTGAGGTGGTTGATGTCGCCGTTGATCCGGCATATCAGGGCGCGGGGCTCGGCCGCCGGATAATGGACAGTATCGATGGCTATCTTGCATCCGCCACACTCGAAGGTTCTTATGTCTCGATGATCGCGGATAAACCCGGTTTCTATGAAAAACTCGGCTGGAAATCGGTCAGCCCGGCATCAGAGGGAATGTCGAAGAAGTTCGGGTAACCGTCAGCTATTCAGAATAGTTTCGTCATATCCTCCTCCGGAAACAGTACTACATCCTCTTTAACATGGCCCTGCGTAGTGTCATTGTCATTACGTAAAAAGAAAGCAGGCCGGACATCGTCACGGCCTGCTTTGCAGACATCAGTATCAATTAATGTGCCATCAGCGCATTGTCACAAACTCTTCCGCTGCTGTCGGGTGGATGGCCACGGTGTTATCGAAATCTTTCTTGGTGGCGCCCATTTTCAGTGCGACCGCAAAGCCCTGCAGGATTTCGTCCATACCGTAGCCGATGCCGTGGATACCGACGATTTTCTCGTCTTTACCCGCACACACCAGTTTCATTTTGCATGGCTGGCGGTGGCTGGTGACCGCGGTATACATGGCGGTGAAAGAGGACTTGTAGCATTTCACATTGTCCGCGCCGTACTGCTCAATCGCCTGTGGTTCTGTCAGACCCACGGTGCCGATTGCCGGATGGCTGAAGACAACGGTCGGGATGTTGGTGTAATCCAGGTGCTCGTCCGGCTTGTTGTTAAACAGGCGCTCAGAGAGACGGCGGCCTGCGGCAACCGCAACCGGGGTCAGTTCAACTGCGCCGGTGTTATCACCCACCGCATACAGGCCCGGAACCGACGTGTTCTGGTATTTGTCCACCTGAATATAAGCGCGATCGTTAAGTTTCACGCCGGTCACATCCAGATTGATATTGTCAGTTGCCGGTTCACGGCCGATAGCCCAGATCAGGCAATCCACAGTCTGCTCGTGGCCGTTTTCCAGTTGCAGGGTCAGGCTGCCGTCAGCATTTTTCACAACCGCTTTCGGTACCGAGTTGGTGTGCAGTGACGGCCCTTCAGTGTTCATCACTTCAACCAGCGTTTCGGTGATCAGCGGGTCGAAATTACGCAGTGGAGCATGTTTGCGGACAAACAGATGTGTTTCGCTGCCCAGGGCATTCAGCACCCCTGCCAGTTCCACGGCGATATACCCGGCACCGACCACCGCCACACGTGACGGCAGAGCTTTCAGTGCGAAGAAACCATCAGAATCAATGCCGTATTCCGCGCCCGGAATGGACGGCGGAACCGGACGGCCGCCGGTGGCGATCAGGATATGATCCGCAGTGTACGTTTCACCGTTCACTTCCACGGTATGTGCATCTTTAAAACGGGCAAACCCGGTGATCACATCCACTTTATTATTGCCGAGAACGCGCTCATAAGACTGGTGAATACGATCAATATACGCAGAACGGCTTTCCAGCAGTTTGTCCCAGCTGAAATGGTTGATGGTGGTATCAAACCCGTAATCCGGGCCGTACTGGCGGATAGCTTCCGCAATCTGCGCACCGTACCACATCACTTTTTTCGGGACACAACCGACGTTAACACACGTGCCGCCGAGCGCTTTTGCTTCAATCAGGGCACATTTCTGCCCGTACATTGCTGCCCGGTTTACAGACGCAATACCGGCACTGCCGCCGCCGATTGCAATATAATCGTAATGTTTGCTCATAGTTGGCTCGTTCCATTTATCAGTCAATACATAAACACCCGCTGCCGTCATGCCCGCAGCGGAAACGAATTATTCCGGTGTGATCCAGTCAACCAGTGTATGCCCTGTACCTTCCGGTACCAGCACGTTATGCAGCCACGGCAGCACAGATTTCATCTGCGACTCCAGCTTCCACGGCGGATTAATCACAATCATACCGGATGCGGTCATACCGCGCTGATCACTGTCAGGGCGTACCGCCAGTTCGATTTGCAGAATTTTGCGGATCCCGGTTGCCTGAAAATCTTTTACCATCCGTTTGATCTGCTGGCGCAGCACCACCGGATACCAGACCGCATAAGTCCCGGTTGCAAAGCGGCGGTGACCTTCCTGAATCCCTTTCACCACGGCCTGATAATCACTTTTCAGTTCATACGGCGGGTCAATCAGTACAAATCCGCGCCGGGATGACGGCGGTAACTGTGATTTCAGTTGCTGATAGCCATCTTCCCGTACCACACGGGCACGGTTATCGCGGCTGAATTCATTGCGCAGCAGCGGAAAATCAGACGGATGCAGCTCACTGATATTTAATTTATCGTGATCACGCAGCAAATGTGCAGCGATCAGCGGCGACCCCGGATAAAAACGCAGGTCACCACGCGGGTTCAGTGCACTGACGGCCTCAAGATACGTTTTCAGTTCTTCCGGCACCGATTCCTGCGCCCAGATGCGGGCGATCCCTTCCAGGTACTCCCCGGTACGCTCCGCATGCTCACCACTGAGCTGATAACGCCCGGCACCGGCGTGCGTATCCAGATACAAAAAGGGTTTGTCTTTCTCTTTTAATGATTCAATGATCAGACTCTGGACGGTGTGTTTTAACACATCCGCATGGTTGCCGGCGTGAAAGCTGTGGCGGTAACTAAGCATACAAAGGCCTCAGATGGTCGGGTGTACACCACCCGGAACAAGAATATCAGTACAGATTGAAGCACTCAGTATAACCTGATTTCGGCAGGAAAGAACCAATGCCCTTTCCTCATCTGTGCGGCGTGATAATGAACCATTGTCATTATCAGTAGTCATAAAATGACGATTGATATAAATAGCGAGGTAAATATGACACGTTTTACAACCACGGTGCTGGCACTGGCAACATTACTGGTCAGCACCTCCGCGCTGAGTGCGCAGAATGGCTGTGACATTAAAAAGAGTAAAATTCAGGAGCAGCTCAGCTACGCCAAAGCACACGGCAACACACACCGGGTACAGGGGCTGGAGCGGGCTTTGCAGAATGTGAATACTTACTGCACACCAAACAGTCTGCGGGATGATGCCCGTGATGAAGTCAGCGATCGGACAAAGGAAGTGGCTGAACGCAAAGCCGATTTGCAGAAAGCCATTGATAAAGGCGATATCAGTAAGATTGCCAAACGCGAACGCAAACTGGCCGAAGCCGAAGCGGAATTAAAAGAAGCGCAGGCAGAACTGGATGCATTATCGAAGTAATCATGCCGCTGCCGGTTTTCTGATAACAGAAACCGGCAAACCGTATTAAAACTCCGTTGCTCTTAACTGACCGAAATAATTCGTCAGCCGGAAGCGAACTTCAAAATTCCGCGTTCCGGGATGAATATTCAGGCGGCGCTGAACGTCTGACCCGAGCGTTATCAGCGCAGTATAAGAATATCCGCTCCGGAAGGGGTAATTCTGCACTGAAATACAGCGCTCCCGGCTGACCGCCGCCTGCGCCGGCGTAAAGGTATGCGTTAACAGCCGTTTATTTTCACTGCCGATTTCATTTATATCCAGGCGGATAATTCTCTCATCCCCCTCCGGCCGGGTAAGCAGACACACATGGTTTGACACAACCACCACGTTTGCCGGTAAATACGGCCCTTCCGGTTTATAAACACACCCGCTAATAAGCAGCAGAATAACCGTGATCAGCAGAGATCGGTAATTCCGCCGGTTATTTCCGGGAAAAACATATTTATTATTCATATTGTGAACATCTTATAAGATGGTATTTATTTTCATTATTCTGAGATGAAATAAGTGCGGTTAATTACATATTATTATCCCGGTTTATCAATCGGGAAATTCTGAAGGCCGTTATATCAAAACCTGAATTGTTCATCCGGTGAGTCCTGTAGTAAACTTAAACGGAATCAATTTCCGAACAAGCGAGGATACATGACCCGGGAAAATGACACACCGGAAGATGACAACAGCACATCATCATTAACCCCCCTGCGGAAGAATTTTGATGAAGGAATAAAACAGGGAAAAAAAGCCCTGAAATGGAGTGTGAAAACCGGGAATTATATCCGTGATATCCCGTTTATTGCTCACCTGATCCGCACAGCCACCCGCTTTAATGACAGAATGGGCAGCCCGTTCGGTGCCGCGATCACCTATTTCTCGTTTTTATCCATGATCCCGATTCTGATGGTCTCTTTTGCCGCCGCCGGTTATGTGCTGGCCTTTAATCCGGAACTGCTGACCAAACTTATCCGCGGTGTTGCCAACAGTATCAGCGACCCGACACTCGCTGCCACCATTGAACGCAGTATCGATACCGCCATCCGCCAGCGTGCGACTGTGGGGTTAACCGGTCTGGCACTGGCACTCTATTCCGGGGTGAACTGGGTGGGTAATCTGCGGATGGCTATCCGTGCGCAGTACCATGACCAGTGGGAGCCGGATATCGAAGTCAAAGAGAATATGGTTCTGCGCTATCTGCGGGATTTTCTCGCGCTGATCGGCCTGCTGGTGGCACTGGTGATCACCCTTTCCCTGACCTCCATTGCCGGTGCCGCACAAGCCCGGATAGTCGCGTTTCTCGGCCTGGATGCTATCGAATGGCTGCGTCCCGCCTGGACAGCGATCGGCCTGACCATTTCCATCCTCGCCAACTACCTGCTGTTTACCTGGATTCTCTGGATCCTGCCGCGCATGAAGCTGAGCCGCCGCTCCCTGCTGAAAGGCACACTGCTGGCTGCGATCGGCTTTGAGATCCTGAAAACCATCATGACCTGGCTGCTGCCGAATATGGCGGCTTCCCCGTCCGGTGCGGCATTTGGTTCGGTGATCGGCCTGATGGCCTTTTTCTATTTCTTCGCACGGCTGATCCTCTTTTCTGCCGCTTGGATTGCGACTGACATCCAAAAAAATAAAACCGCCTGAGATTTTGGCTGCAATATGGTATGAATATCAGTCAGTGTAACGGATACTGAACCGTTACCGGCTGATATTCAGACAGTTGCAGACCAACACATCTATCAGGAGCCTCTATGCCATTCATCAATATCCGCATCACCAAAGAGGGTGCGACCGCAGAACAAAAACAAAAACTGATTGAAGGTGCCACGCAGTTACTCGTTGATGTGCTGGGGAAAAATCCGGCTTCAACGTTTGTGATTATTGATGAGGTGGAAACCGATAACTGGGGTGTCGGCGGGCAGAGCGTGACGAAACTGCGCGCTGATGCGAAGCAATAACGATGCCCGCGCGGAATTTGTCTGCCCTGCTGCAGGATGTTCAGCCGGCAGGTTTTGCCACGGCGTTCTGTTTCACCGGTGAAGGGTGTGATCTGCCGGACGGTGCCGCACACGGCGGCCTGAGCAGAAGCGACAGTACACCGGTTACCCCGGATACCCCGGTGCGGATCGCCAGTAACACCAAGACGTTCACCGCGGCGGCCGTGCTGCGCCTGTATGAACAGCAGAAACTCAGTCTCAGTTCACCGGTCGCACCGCTGCTCTCCCCGCAGTATGTCCGCTGGCTGACAGAGGCAGGTTATGATCTGAATGCCATCACGGTGCAGCATCTGCTCAGTCACAGCAGCGGGCTGTATGATCATGCCGATGAGAAGTATATCCGTGATGTGCTCGCGGACCCGGGCCATCTCTGGACACGGGATGAGCAGATCCGCCTGTATGTCAGCCGGGGCTATCCGCTGATGAAACCGGGCCTCTGCTACTTCTATTCCGATACCGGATACCTGCTGCTGGGCGATATCATTGAACAGGTCACGCAGCTGCCTCTGGCACAGGCAGTCCGGCAGTTGCTGCGCTTTGATGCCCCGGGTATGGAATCCGCTTACTGGGAGCTGGAAGAGCCGGTGCCGGCGGGTCTTCCGCCACGGGCACATCAGTATCTCGGCAATATTGACGGGGATACTATCAGCCCGACGATGGATCTTTGGGGTGGCGGCGGGTTAATTATGTCGGTAAATGCCCTGGCGGTGTTTATGGCGAATCTGTTTGAAGGACGTATTTTTGACAAGCCGGAAACCCTTGCAACCATGCTGCAACCGGGCAGCCATGACGGCGCGGAAGATTACCGCTGCGGGGTGATGGTGACAGAGCGGGACGGACAGGCGCTCTGGT
Source organism: Morganella sp. GD04133 (assembly GCF_029835375.1). Classification (NCBI taxonomy): domain Bacteria; kingdom Pseudomonadati; phylum Pseudomonadota; class Gammaproteobacteria; order Enterobacterales; family Morganellaceae; genus Morganella; species Morganella sp. GD04133. Next base: position 39,949 of record NZ_JAODZS010000024.1, read on the forward strand.
ATCACCTTGGATTCTGGGGAACCGCAGCTTATTATCACCCGCAGAAAAAAATTGCGGCGGCGGGATTTGTGAATAACCGTGATACCCGTCCATGGCTGATGAGTCTGCTGGAAAGCAGCTTATGTCAGGACGATAACTAACCAATAAAAAGGGTATCTTCCAGATACCCTTTTTATTTCATGCTGTTACCCAAAATCAGGCACTGACACCGTCGGTGTTATTATCTGCCGCCGGTGGTTCGCTGTTACCGTTTTGTCCGCCTTTTTTATCCGGCGCCGGTGCTGCCGGTTTCACGTCCTGTGACGGCTCTGCGGCTTCCGGGGTTACCACCGGGGCTTTGACCTGCTCTGCGGCGGCTTTTTCTGCCGCTGCTTTTTCCGCAGCCGCTTTCTCCGCAGATTCCGCATCTGCCGCCCGTTTCTCTGCCGCAGCAACCGCTTTCTCCGGGTGCATTATCTTATCGAACTGCGCGCGCAGCTGATCCACATTCATTTCTGTCTCACCTTTCGGCTGAGTAAAGAAGAATGCGGTATCCTGCTCTAAAATCGCATGAATTTCTGCGTTCAGCACATCCGGTGTCAGGTTGTTCAGGAATGCCTGACGCAGACGCTGGTACTGCTCCGGCGGAATATCGATGATATTGCTCTGCTGGGACATCAGACGCTGGTTGATCAGGATATCGGTGGTGGTACGGGCATAGATAGCAAACAGCTGCTGAAGCTGAGCCTGTTTCATGGCAATCAGGGCATCAAAGTTCTCAGCGGAAATCCCTTTTTCTTTCAGCACAGCCAGTTCACCGGCCAGCTCAGAGACAATCACCGGCATTTTTTCATTCGGTGCCCGCAGACTGAGCATACAGCTGGCGCGCTGATACTGCATCCGGCAATCCATATTCATTGCCATGAATTTTTCATTTTTCTTGCCGATGCCCTGCTGTAATGCGCCGAAAAGGGCTTCACGGGCGAGATCATTTAACCAGTAGCGGTTCAGTGCATCCGAATCTTTAACGGAAGACCAGTTCAGATCCCAGACCAGCGCCAGCATATCGTCTTTCTGATTTTCATTCACCGCATGAACTGAGCGCGGTTTCATCGGCGGCAGAGTGGCAACACTGACCGGTGTCTGGCGTTTACCTTCCTGGGAACCGAATGCTTTGCTGATGGCATCTTCCAGCGCACGCTTATCAACCGGGCCGGCAACATACAGTGTTGCCATATCCGGCGTGTACCAGCGCTGATAGAAACTGTTCAGTGCCTCAACATCAATTTTGCCCGCAGGCGGCGGTACCGGGTCAAACCCCTGGAGGGTGGTGCCTTTTATCCGGGCACGCCAGATAGGATCATTGATATCCGGCGGATAGGTGGCGATCGGAGAGTCCGGCGCAGCCAGCGCAGCCGCAACGGTTTCCTGATTAAAAATACCATGACCTGAGACATCCGCCATCCAGCTCAGTGCCGCTTTCAGCACCTCCGGATTATTATTCGGCAGGCTCAGGTTATAGAGTGTGAAATCATAGGAAACAATGGCCGGCGGCAGCGGCATGTCCGGGCTTATCCCGTTACGCAGCAGGTTCGATAACTGCTGTGTGTTCAGACTCTGGCTGTTGAACATCACCACTTTCGGGATGAGATAAGCAAACCCTTTTTCAGCCGGTTTTTCCATCATGGAACCGGTCTGAACAGAAAGGCGCATCTGTATGCGGTCATTAGGGCGCTGCGGCGTCTGAAGCAGCTGCCAGCTGAATCCGTTTGCCAGTTTACCCTGCTGCCATGCCGGGTCCGGCTGTAATGCTTCTGCGTGTAACTGAGATGTGACGGCAATCAGGACGCCACCGAGTAAAACACGTAAATAAGAGCGTTGCATGCTGACCTCTTTTAATATGAATCCCTGGTATGCCTTCTTCTGAGGTTTACCACTGATGCCGGAAATACTGTTCTGACAGACGATACGTACAGGCAAAAACTGACCGGCTTCCGGGACGTCCTTTGATTCGTCCGGATTTAGACAGCAAACTGTCCGGGAAGTTTTATGATGACTCCGGTTTGTGTTTATTCAGCTGGTTCCGGTAACCCTTCGCCAGCAGGCCGAGTTCATCATCCGCATGATAAGCTGAACAACTGAGCTGCTCAGCAGGCTCATCACTGTTCAGCTCACGGGCCATTTTACGCAGCGGCCGCACGATCAGGCGGTTAATACACCAACTTATCGCGATCACCAGTACCAGTGCCAGCAACAGGTAACTGGTTACCATCAGTGCCACGACATTCATCGCGAAGCGGTATATGCGGTTATCATCCACCTGAAGAATGAGATAACCCTGCGGGGGTTTTCCGGTATGTGCCACGCCATAGGCGTACAGCGGAACCTTAATCTCAACCGGGATCCCGAAAATCATTTTTGCTGTGCCGGGAATAGGGCGGTGTGTGGCAAAATCCAGGCTTATCACCTGAACATTTTCCGGCGTCATCACAATCGCACGTCCTAAAATCCCGCTGGCCCGCAATGTCATCAGCGTCGATTTTATCGCGTTTAAGTCCGACCCTAACAAGGCATCTGCCAGCGGTTTCCTGACCTGTACTGACGAATTATAAAGCTGATTGATGTAATCATCTTTCCGCTGTTGTATCAGATGTGATAACAGAAGCGTCATAAAAAGTGCGATCGTCACCAAAGTCACCGCAGCGACAACTGACATCTGTTTGATAGTCAGTGACTTTCTGACTTTTACACGCATATTCCACGCCTTTCGTTACAATTCAGTTATCGCATCTTTCGCCATACGCCGTGATTATACGTCATCATTGTGCTTTGTGCTGATCTAATCTCACACGTCAGACAGGAAAAAGCGATAACGGAGCGCTCCATTATCGCTGTTTGTCTTCTGTTAAAATATGTTTCTCTGCTATCTGCAGTAAAACAGAATGTTATGCGGAAATTTTCGCCTCTTCTTCTCTGTCCACTGCAAAACAGGCAATCAGCTGCCCGCCATAGGATTTGAGCTCCGGGCGAAACTGCGTACAGGTGCCGAATGCATGACGGCAGCGGGCAGCAAACGCACATCCCGGCGGCGGATTCAGCGGGCTCGGCAGCTCACCGGTCAGTTTAATCCGTTCGCGGCGCTGTGCCGGATTGAGCCGTGGTGTCGCAGAGAGCAGTGCCTGTGTGTAAGGATGGCGCGGATTCTCAAAAATCTGCGCTTTGGTACCTTTTTCCACACAACGCCCCAGATACATGACCATCACATCATCCGCGATATGTTCCACCACCGATAAATCATGGGAAATAAACACATACGACAGCCCCAGCTCATCCTGGAGATCCATCATCAGGTTCAGTACCTGAGCGCGGACGGACACATCCAGTGCGGATACCGGCTCATCGGCAATCACCACATCCGGATCCAGCATCAGCCCCCTGGCAATGGCAATACGCTGGCGCTGACCACCGGAGAACATATGCGGATAACGGCTGTAATGCTCGGTTTTCAGACCAACTTTCGCCATCATCGCCAGCACTTTCTCTTTGCGCTCTGCCGCACTGAGGGACGTATTGATAATCAGCGGCTCTTCCAGTATCTGCCCGACTTTTTTACGCGGATTGAGTGAACCATACGGGTTTTGAAACACAATCTGGATTTTCTGCCGCCGCAATTTCTCCGCCTGTTTATCCGCCACCAGCAGATCCTGCCCCTGGTAAAACAGCTCCCCGCCGGTCGGTTTTTCAATCATGGTCAGCAGACGGCCAAGGGTTGATTTTCCGCAGCCGGACTCCCCGACCACCGCCAGGGTTTTCCCGCGGTTCAGATCAAACGATACGCCGTCGAGGGCTTTCACCATCCGCTCCGGCGAGAAAAAGCCTTTCTTCACCGGATAATATTTTTTCAGATCACTGACATGTAACAGCGGCTGTGTGGTTTCACTCATGGCCCGGTCTCCCTTCATCATCCAGCGGGGTATGACATTTCACCTGACGCGCCCCGACAGTACGCAGTTCCGGTTCCGTGCTGCGGCATAAATCCGTGGCATACGGGCAGCGCGGGTTCAGCAGACAACCCTCAGGCCGGTCATATTTACCGGGCACAACCCCCGGCAGTGATGCCAGACGGCTCTTGTTACCGGCAAATTCCGGCAGTGCCCGTAACAGTGCCTGAGTATACGGATGACGCGGTGCGCGGAAGATATCCGACGCCTTACCGGACTCCGCCACCTGCCCCGCATACATCACAATAATGTGATGAGCGGCTTCCGCCACCAGCGCGAGGTCATGAGTGATCAGCACCAGCGCCATGTTTTCCTGCTGCTGTAACTCGAGCAGTAACTCAATGATCTGCGCCTGAATGGTCACATCCAGTGCCGTTGTCGGCTCATCGGCAATCAGCAGCTTCGGACGGCAGGCTATCGCCATTGCAATCATCACCCGCTGGCTCATCCCGCCGGATAACTGGTGCGGATAGACATCCAGCCGTGATTTCGGATCCGGAATGCCGACCAGCGTCAGCAGATCGACAGTCCGCTGTAACCGGGTTTTCCGGTTACCGCCCTGGTGAACTTTCAGGGCTTCCATAATCTGATACCCCACGGTATAGCAGGGATTCAGGCTGGTCATCGGATCCTGGAAAATCATTGCCACATCCGCGCCCACCAGCTCGCGCCGCTCTTTTTCTGAGATGGTCAGCAGATGGCGGCCGTCAAACTCAAGGTTATCCGCCATCACCCGGCCCGGAAAATCAATCAGCCCCATAATCGCCAGTGAACTGACGGATTTACCGGAGCCGGATTCCCCGACAATCCCGAGCACTTCGCCTTCCTCAACCTGATAGCTGATCCGGTCAACAGCGCGGAATGGCATCTCTTTTTCACCGAAGTGAACAGATAATTTATCAACTGTTAATAACGCCATGTCTGCACCTCTACTGCTTAAGCTTAGGATCAAGGGCATCACGCAATCCGTCGCCCATCAGGTTAAACGCCAGTACCGTCAGTAAAATCGCCAGGCCCGGGAAGGTCACCACCCACCACGCGCTCTGCGTAAACTGTAAAACATCGGACAGCATGGTTCCCCACTCCGGTGTCGGCGGCTGTGCCCCCATCCCGAGGAAACCTAATGCCGCCATGTCCAGGATAGCGTTGGAGAAACCCAGCGATGCCTGCACAATCAGCGGTGCCAGGCAGTTCGGCAGAATATTGACAAACATCTGGCGCACCGGGCCTGCGCCCGCCACCGCAGACGCGGTCACATAGTCGCGGCTCACTTCCGTCAGCACCGCCGCGCGGGTCAGACGGATATAGTGCGGCAGTGCCACGAAAGTCAGCGCCAGTGAGGCGTTAACAATCGACGGGCCGAAAATCGCCACCAGCACCAGTGCCAGCAGCAGGCTCGGCAGTGCCAGCATAATATCGACGATACGCATAATCAGGGCATCAACCCAGCCGCCGAAATACCCGGCAGCGAGGCCAATCACCACACCCAGCAGCAGCGACAGCGCTACCACCAGGCAACCGACCAGCAGTGAAAGCCGGGCGCCGTACATCAGGCGCGACAGAATATCGCGGCCGATATCATCAGTACCGAGAATAAACTGCCATGAGCCGCCTTCCTGCCAGACCGGCGGTTGTAATAAATGGTCACGGAACTGCTCATCCGGCAGATGCGGGGCGAGCAGCGGGGCAAAAACGGCGATCAGCAACATCAGCAGGATATAGATCAGGCCGAGCAGCGCGCCTTTGTTGCGCCGGAAGTAGTGCCAGAATTCGCGCAGCGGGGAAAGCGGCTCAGGCGCGCGGGTCACGGTAGTATTTGTCGTCTCAGACATTGTGCGCTCCTGTTATTTTTTATGACGGATCCGCGGGTTAACGACGCCGTAAAGTAAATCCACGCACAGGTTAACCAGGATAATCAGAATGGCGATCAGCAGAACGCCGCCCTGCACCACCGGATAGTCGCGGCGCTGAAGAGCATCGATCAGCCAGCGGCCGATACCGGGCCAGGAAAAAATCGTTTCGGTCAGAATCGCGCCGGCCAGCATCACGCCGACCTGTAAACCGATAACGGTCACCACCGGCAACAGGGCGTTGCGCAGTGCATGCACCACAATCACGCGGAGGCGGCTCAGCCCTTTGGCGCGGGCGGTACGGATATAATCCTCACCCAGCACTTCCAGCATTGCCGAACGGGTCATACGGACAATCACCGCCAGCGGGATGGTACCGAGCACAATAGACGGCAGAATAAGATGCATCACCGCATCATGAAAATCGCCGTCCTCACCCCAGATCAGGGTATCAATCAGCATAAATCCGGTCAGCGGCTGACTGTCATCGAGGAACACACTGTCCGATAACCGCCCCGACACCGGTGTCAGATCGAGATTTACGGACACCAGCATGATCAGCATAATACCCCACCAGAAAATCGGCATCGAATAGCCGGTCAGGGAGACCCCGATAGCGGTGTGATCAAAGATCGACCCGCGTTTGACGGCCGCCAGCACCCCGACCGGGATGCCGACCGAGATGGCAAAAATCATCGCGCAGGCGGCAAGTTCCAGGGTGGCTTTAAAACGGGGAACAAACTCTTCCCACACCGGCTGGCGGCTCTTCAGAGAGAGGCCGAGATCACCGTGCAGGACACCATTGATATAATGAAGGTACTGTTTCCAGTAAGGCTGATCCAGCCCCAGCGCCGCCATCAACTGAGCGTGGCGCTCCGGGGAAATTCCCCGCTCACCCGCCATGATAGTGACCGGGTCTCCCGGGATCAGATGAACAAATATAAACGTCAGTAATGTAATACCGATAAATGTCGGTATTACCATCCCGACACGCCGGAGGATAAATTGCAGCATATCCCTGTTTCTCTTGTAATGGCCGCTGACAGCGCTCTGGTCATAAGACCGGACGAAAGGGAGGACTTTCCCTTTATACTCACACGATGAATAATATTGTTTTAATTATGTGTTCTGCGTCGTCCGTGCAATGCGGTTCGATACAGGGTTGCCGCCCCCCGGAGGAGGCGGCAGACCGGTAACACTCATTTCCGGTTTACTTATTTTTCGATAGAAACATTGTCAAAGTGGTGTTTACCCAGCGGATCCACCACATAGCCTTTCACTTCTTTGCGCACCGGCTCAAACACTGTTGAGTGTGCAACAATCAGTGCAGGTGCCTGCTCTTTCATCACCACCTGAGCCTGCTCATACAGCTTGGCACGCTCTTTCGGATCAGCCGTGGTACGTGCCGGCTGAATGATGTTTTCAAAGGACTGATCACACCATTTCGAGTAGTTAGAGCCCTGCTCTTTAGCCGCACAGCTGAAGAGTGTGGCGAAGAAGTTATCCGGATCCCCGTTGTCACCGGTCCAGCCCATCATGACAGTCTGAGGCTCGCCCGCTTTCGCGCGCTTGAGGTACTCACCCCACTCATAGGTCACAATTTTGGCTTTCACGCCGACTTTCGCCCAGTCTGCCTGGATCATCTCAGCCATACGGCGGGCGTTCGGGTTATACGGACGCTGAACCGGCATCGCCCACAGGTCGATTTCAAAGCCGTTTTCCATACCTGCTTCTTTCAGCAGCGCTTTGGCTTTTTCCGGATCATACGGATAGTCTTCAATACTGTTGTTGTAGCCCCACATGGTCGGCGGGATCAGGTTTTTCGCTTTCTGGCCTGCGCCCTGATACACCGCGTCAATGATGGCATCTTTATTCACCGCCATATTCAGCGCCTGACGCACTTTGACGTTATCCAGCGGTTTTTTCGTGACGTTATAGGAGAGATAACCGACGTTCAGACCCGGCTGCTCTTTCAGGACAATGTTTTTATCCGCACGCATACGCTCCAGATCGGCCGGGTTCGGGTACGGCATCACCTGGCACTCATTTTTCTGCAGTTTGGCGTAACGGACGGACGCATCCGGGGTGATGGAGAAGACCAGGCGGTCAATTTTCGGTTTGCCGTTCCAGTAATCGTCGTTGGCTTTATACAGAATACGGGAATCTTTCTGGTACTGCTGCAACACAAACGGCCCGGTGCCGATCGGGTTCAGGTCGACTTTCTCCGGTGTACCGGCTTTCAGCATCTGATCGGCATATTCGGCGGAAAGAATGGAGGCGAAGTCCATCCCGAGGTTTGCCAGGAATGGTGCTTCAGCGCGGCTCAGCTGAAAACGGACGGTGTTGTCATCAACTTTCTCAACTTTGTCGATGATTTTATCCATATCCATGCCGCTGAAATATTCATAGCTGCCGCCGGACACTTTGTGATACGGGTTATCCGGGTTTTTCTGGCGGTCGAAGGTAAAGACCACGTCATCTGCATTCAAATCACGGGTCGGTTTGAAATCCTTGCTGCTGTGGAATTTCACCCCTTTACGCAGATGGAACGTATAGGTTTTTCCGTCTTCGCTCACATCCCAGGATTCCGCCAGGCCCGGCTCCAGCTCTGTGGTACCGGCCTTAAACTCCACCAGCCGGTTATACAGCGGCACGGAGCTGGCATCATACGTGGTTCCCGAGGTAAACAGCTGCGGGTTAAACCCTTCCGGTGATCCCTCAGAACAAAAAACCAGCGTTCCCGCCGCATTGACGCTGGCAGACACCGCCAGGGCAACCAGTGTAATACCCAGCTTCGCTAATCCTGTCTTACGTTTGGCGCTTCTCATCATCATTATCTCCGCCTGTCGTTGAATGTCGTGTTTGCTCTGTCGTCCGGCAATGCCGGACGACAAATTTCAGTTTGTTTATTATTTTCTGACACTTCACTAAATCAACTGTCACAGAGGCAGTCAATACTATTGACTATGGGCGATGACTACACATAAAACACACAAATCAAACGTTTTGATAACAAAAACAGCTAAAATGTTTGAGCGGGTACACAACTGAGCATTTATTCAGCTGCCGGATAAAACGTTCACAGAATAAACAGCTGATAAAAATTATCCGGATTTTGTGACTGAATGCTTAATTACTGCGCGATTATTTTGTCTGATATCGCTGTCACAGTGTTTTCCGTTGCACATTTTGCCACGACTGCCGCTGTAATCCGCCTCCTGCCTGATATACAGCGGAACTATCACGTACTGAAATCAAACTGCGCCTCAGTAACTGACACTGACAGAAAATCCACCCACTGGTGAAAAGGCCCGTACACGCTCCGCTTCTTTCAGCGGCAGACCGGCAAAGACCTGGTAGCTCAGTGAGTTATAAAACCCCTTCATCCCGATCTCCGTACCCGCCAGACCATGCGATCGCGCACCGCCGGAAATCGTTGCCCCCGGCAGCCCGGCATCTGCCGCCAGATACAGGTTATGCCCCGGCAATACCTGCTGCCAGACCACTTCATTACGGCTGATAAACGCCCGCGCGGCGCTCATGCTGTGGGAAAACGGATAACCGCGTACCGAATAACGACCGCTCATGGATTCGTAATCCATCTCGTCCGCTTTATCCGCATTCATAAAACCACGCATAACGCCTTCATAATAAAACGGCTGACCAGCCAGACGGAACGGCACTGTCAGTGTTGTTTCCGCCATCAGTTGCCGCGTCGGTTTCAATTTTTTTTCGGTGACCGGCAGCGCACCAAAACGGTTCAGGGAATGCTTATACTGCACCTGATACTGAAAGGTAAAACCCGGCAGATACCAGCGGTGATTCAGCCCGGTATTCCAGTAAACAGAACGGCGCTCCGGCAATATCAGCGGCGCATGTCCGAGTGTGACATGCCGGGTCAGCGCAGAAACACCGCTGCTGAGGGTGATATCATGCGCCGGGGTCAGAAGCAGCTTACGACCGAGGCTCAGATCCAGCGTTTTACTGCGGGTGAAATAGTCCAGTGACCCGCGGTACACCGGGTATTGCTGCTTCTGCTCACTGTAACTGCCGCCTGCGGTAAACTCCCAGTGCCGGAAAGGGAGCCGGTACTGGCCATAAATAAATTTTACGCCGGCAGAATGGTCGCGATCCGTATCGCGCAGGGTATAAATAAACAGGCGGTCATACAGTTGCAACGGATTCTCAATACTGAGCCGGTTGCTTATCTGCCTGCTGCCGGTTGACGGGCTGCCGTGATTATTGATTTCCAGTGAGCCGCTGATGCTGCGTTTTTTCTGCCGGGCAATGGTGATAATACTGTTACCGGGGTTTTGAGGGTCAGGTTCAACAGCGGCCTGAGCACCCAGTCCGGGCAATTGATTCAGATGAGTCATTCCCAGTTCGGTATCACGGATATTCAGTTGCCCGTCCGCCCGCTGCGGAAAAATCAGATTCAGGCCGAAATGTGCATCCCCACCCTCTTTGTCGCGGTAGCCAGTCAGATAACCGGGCAGATAGTGGAGTGTCAGTGTGCCGTCGCTGACATTCTGCGGCGGCACACTGATTTGTGCTGTGATAAAACCGGCCTCATGCACCGCTGACTCCAGAGCCATCACCGCTTCTGCCATCTGTTCTGATGTCAGACAGCGCCCGGTGATATCTTTTTCAAATTGATCCGCCAGATAAGACGGCCCGATTAATTCACGCTGCTCAATCACCACGTCTGACAGTATGGCGCAGGAGGCCGGAGAAACCGCTGAAGATGTGTCTGTACTGCCCCACGCACAGCCGGAAACCGCCATCACAGCAGCAACGAGTGTTTTTTTTATCATGTATCCGTCCGTCTGATGAAATCCTTTCAGCGGGCAGTTAAACGGATAACAGAAAACAGCGATATCAAAAAAGCGGCGTAATTTTTGAAAGGAACAGAAGGAAAAAGTGCAGGATGCTGAAAAGCAAAAAACCCTGCTGTAAAAGCAGGGTTTTTCTTAATATGGTCGGCGAGATAGGATTCGAACCTACGACCCACTGGTCCCAAACCAGTTGCGCTACCAAGCTGCGCTACTCGCCGAAAGCGGGATGGATATTACTGCCGGAAAGGCTAAACGTCAAGAGCAGAAACCGGAATTTTTTGTTTTTCGCCTCATTATTTTTATTTCGCCGGTTTATCAGCCAAATTTCTGTTTTTTATCCGCTTATTGGTAAACGGTATGTTTTTTATTTGCTATCGGAATGCTGAAAACTGACAAAAAATAACCACGCTGTTCCTATCTCCTGTCAGCGATTTTATTTATCCTGCCCGTGGATTTGATACCTCAACAACAACCAGGGAGTGGTTATGCCAAAAATAGTAAAGCTGTCCGTTATCAGCAGTGCCCTTTTCCTCGCTCAGTTCGCCTCTGCGGCGGATATTACCGTTAATCCTGCATCTTCCGCGTCAACTCAGGTCGTCCGTCAGGGAAACAACACCACCATCAATATCGCCCCGGCAAATACACACGGTGTTTCTTATAATGCCTACGACCAGTTTAATGTTGATAAACAGGGTGTGGTATTTAATAACCGTGACGCCGGTGCCGGGACAATTATTAACGAAGTGCTTTCAACCGGAAAATCACGTCTGCACAGCAATATGCATGTGGATGGCCAAAAAGCCCATCTGGTTATTGCTAACCCGAACGGTATTGCCTGTAACGGATGCAGTGTGACCGGTGTGAACAGTTTAAGTCTGGCTGCCGGTAATGTCAGTATGACGCCGGACGGGCAATTTTCCGGTTACCGGAATATCAGCGGAAAAGTCCGCATGCTGAATACCGCAGAACAGCATTTTGCTGATACCGATAAACTCACATTCATTGCCGCGGCTATTGATATGAAAAACAGCCAACTGAAAACCAAAAATCTGGCAACCTATATCGGTCATTATGATCTGGCAAAAACAAACAGCGGTCTTCGTGATTTGGAAATGATCAAACCGGATTACGCTTTGAAAAACAGAAAAAACACCAGAAACTTTCTGAATATCAAAGGAAACAGTCATATCAAAGCGGATAACATGTATATTCATTCTGCTGCTGCGCAAATACGGAATGCAGGACAGATAACCATCGGGCCTGAATTACAGCTGACTGACCCGGAAAAAACACCAATGTATGGCCATAACCAGCTGACAATGGATCTGCATCATTCCGGATTTGAAAATACACCATCAGGTAAGATTAATACATTGCTGATGAATACCATTATGAGTAACAGCAGCATTGAAAATAACGGTCAGATGAAAACAAATTACCTTAATCCGAAAAGCCCGATCAGTGATTTCACCCTGATTTTTGACGGTACAAATTATATCGGCGGAAAGCAGGATATTGAGCTGAATAAAATGGATATCCGGAAAACTGAAGGCGCATTATTACTGCCGTTCGAGTAAAAAAATAAAGCCCGGTCATCAAACCGGGCTTTATCCTGTAATATCACCGCAACATCACTATCACTGCAACAGTGAAATATCCGCAACACCCAGGAACAGGTTGCGCAGTTCATTTAATAATGTCAGACGGTTGCGGCGGATATTATCATCCTTATCCATCACCATCACACTATCAAAGAATGCATCCACCGCTTCACGCAGAGAAGCCAGTTCAGTCAGTGCTTCCTGATATTTGCCTTCCGCATAGAGCGGAGCCAGCTGTGTTTTCAGGTCAGTCACGTACGCTGCCAGACGAATTTCTTCCGGTGCATTCATTAATGACGCCAGAACGGTATCATTCAGTGCATCATCACTCTTCGACAGAATGTTGGAAACACGCTTGTTAGCAGCGGCCAGAGCGGCAGCTTCGTCCAGTGTGCGGAAGTGCGTGACCGCTTTCATGCGGGCATCAAAGTCTGCCGGACGGGTCGGACGACGCGCCAGTACCGCCTGGATAGTATCAATCGCAAAACCCTGCTCCTGATACCAGGCGCGGAAACGGCCTAACATGAAATCAACCACGTCAGTGACCACATTCGCGTTCGTCAGCTTATCACCATACAGACGGACCGCTTCCTGAGTCAGCGTTTCCAGGTCGAGGTTGTAGCCTTTCTCAACGATGATACGCAGCACACCGAGTGCGGCACGGCGCAGCGCAAACGGGTCTTTATCCCCTTTCGGATGCTGGCCGATGCCAAAGATCCCCGCCAGGGTATCCATTTTGTCAGCAATCGCCAGCGCATCAGACACCGGCGTTGACGGCAGGTTATCACCGGCGTAACGCGGCTGATACTGCTCTTTCAGTGCCAGCGCCACGTCTTCGGATTCACCGTCATGGCGTGCATAGTGCATGCCCATCACACCCTGGGTATCAGTGAATTCAAAGACCATGTTGGTCATCAGGTCACATTTGGCCAGCAGACCGGCACGGGTGGCATGATTCACATCCGCACCAATCTGACCGGCAATCCAGCCTGCCAGTGCTTCCAGGCGATCGGTTTTATCACGCAGTGTGCCCAGCTGCTGCTGGAACAGGACCGTGCTCAGACGCGGCAGGTTATCTTCCAGACGTTTTTTGCAGTCGGTTTTGAAGAAGAACTCGGCATCCGCCAGACGCGGACGAACGACTTTTTCGTTACCTGCGATGATCTGTGACGGATCAGAAGACTCGATATTGGCGACAAAGATAAAGTTCGGCATCAGGTTGCCGTTTTTGTCGTAAACCGGGAAGTACTTCTGGTCACCTTTCATGGTGTACACCAGGGCTTCAGACGGAACCGCGAGGAATTTTTCCTCGAATTTCGCTGTCAGCACAACCGGCCATTCCACCAGTGAAGTGACTTCTTCCAGCAGGCTGTCAGTCAGGTCAGCCACGCCGCCCAGTGCCAGTGCTGCTTTTTCCGCATCACGTTTGATCATGGCTTTACGGGCATCGTAATCCGCCATCACTTTACCGCGCGTTTCCAGAATGGCCGGATACTCATCTGCGTGTGCGATAGTGAATTCCGCTTCACCCATAAAACGGTGACCACGGATAACACGGTCAGAGGTGATCCCCAGGACGTCACCCGGAATCACATCCGCGCCCATCAGCATCGTGACGGTATGAACCGGACGCACAAAGTGAGTCTCTTTATCACCCCAGCGCATCAGTTTCGGGATAGGCAGTTTTGCCAGCGCACGGCTGACCATACCGGCCAGTAATTCTTTGGCGTTATTCCCTTTTTCCACCGCGCGGTACAGCAGCCATTCACCTTTGTCAGTGACCATGCGATCAGCCTGATCAGCGGTGATCCCGCAGCCGCGTGCCCAGCCTTCCGCCGCTTTGGTCGGTTTGCCTTCAGCATCAAATGCCTGGGCAATAGCAGGGCCGCGCTTTTCCACTTCGCGATCAGCAGCGGATTCCGCCAGACCGGCAATTTTTACCGCCAGGCGGCGTGGTGCGGCATACCAGGTCACATCACCGTGAGTCAGGTTCGCTGCGGCCAGTTCTGCAGTCAGGTTAGCCGCAAAAGATTCAGCAAGAGAACGAAGCGCCTTCGGCGGTAACTCTTCTGTGCCGATTTCCGTCAGGAAAGTCTGTTGTGTCATGACAGCCTCTTAGTTCTTTTTACACATCGGGAAGCCCAGTGCCTCACGGGAGGCATAGTAAGCTTCGGCAACGGCTTTGGTCAGGGTACGGATACGCAGGATATAACGCTGACGTTCCGTCACCGAAATCGCTTTGCGCGCATCAAGCAGGTTGAAAGAGTGAGCCGCTTTCAGAATACGCTCGTAGGCCGGTAACGGCAGCGGAGTTTCCAGTGCCAGCAGGGACTGCGCTTCTTTCTCATACTGTTCGAAACAGGTGAATAAGAAGTCCACATCGGCGTATTCAAAGTTATAGGTGGATTGCTCAACCTCGTTCTGATGATAGATATCACCATAGGTGGTTTTACCCAGCGGGCCGTCACACCAGACCAGATCGTAAACGCTGTCCACGCCCTGGATATACATCGCCAGGCGCTCGAGACCGTAAGTGACTTCCCCGGTAACCGGTTTGCACTCCAGACCGCCGACCTGCTGGAAGTAAGTAAACTGTGTGACTTCCATGCCGTTCAGCCAGACTTCCCAGCCTAATCCCCAGGCACCCAGTGTCGGGTTTTCCCAGTTATCTTCAACAAAACGGATGTCATGGACTGTCGGGTCAATGCCCAGCTCTTTCAGAGAGCCGAGATACAGCTCCTGGATGTTATCCGGAGACGGTTTGATGATGACCTGAAACTGATAATAGTGCTGCAGACGGTTCGGGTTTTCCCCGTAACGGCCGTCCGTCGGACGACGGGATGGCTGCACATAGGCCGCCGCAATCGGCTCCGGCCCTAACGCTCTCAGACACGTCATCGGGTGTGAAGTGCCGGCGCCGACTTCCATGTCCAGTGGCTGAACAATGGTACAGCCCTGGCGCGCCCAGTAATCCTGTAACGTCAGGATAAGACCCTGGAAGGTTTTGGTATCAAACTTTTGCATGTTGGATCCGCACGCGAGAAAATGAATAATAAAATAAAGTCATTCAGTATACCCTCTGACCGCCGGACTATACAGCGCTTCTCCGATCTTTTTCCGCCCGGATCGAAAAACCGGAAACATACCCGTTTACATGGATATTCATCCAGTATAGATTAACAGAAACGCTGTTTTTCCGGAGAACGTCATGTCACCGTCCGCTGCTGCCCGGACCCGCTGTGCCTGGGTTACTGATGACCCGCTTTATATTCAGTATCACGACACGGAATGGGGTGTCCCTGAACGGGATAACCATAAGCTGTTTGAGATGATCTGCCTTGAAGGCCAGCAGGCGGGTCTTTCCTGGCTGGTGATCCTGAAAAAACGGGAAAATTACCGGCAGGCGTTTTTTCAGTTCGACCCGGAAAAAGTGGCGGCTATGACCGATGCCGATGTGGATAAACTGATGCAAAACCCGGGCATTGTCCGCCAGCGGGCAAAAATTAATGCCATTATCAG
This sequence comes from Morganella sp. GD04133, assembly GCF_029835375.1. Lineage (NCBI taxonomy): Bacteria > Pseudomonadati > Pseudomonadota > Gammaproteobacteria > Enterobacterales > Morganellaceae > Morganella > Morganella sp. GD04133. The sequence goes on from NZ_JAODZS010000024.1 coordinate 55,734, forward strand.
CAATGCAAAAGCCTATCTGGCGATGCAGCAGGCCGGAGAGGATTTCAGTGATTTTCTGTGGAATTTCACCGGTAACACGCCGCTGGTTAACCACCATACCGACAGCAGCACCATCCCTGCCGATACCCCGCTGTCCCATGTTCTGGCAAAAGCACTGAAAAAACGCGGATTTAAATTCTGCGGGCCGGTTATCTGTTATTCCTTTATGCAGGCCATCGGTATGGTTGATGATCATCTGCCACATTGTTGCAGCCGCCGGTAAAAAAATCCCCGTTATGTGGTAAGAACATAACGGGGTAAAGGTATAACGAGGACTTTGGATCTGTTAACTGACATTACCGGCCGGTATAAAGCACAAGGCATATTTACCTCACACCGTTCAGTAATGCGTCCCAGTTTACCCGGAAGTTCCTCCGGTAATGGCTGTAATAATCCCCTTATTATCATTGTATTAACGCCGACAAACCGCATTGTTCAATAAATTCAGTCACATTTTCTGACAGATAATTCTGCCGGTTCTGTTAAAACAGCTCTCCGGGGATGATACCCTTTGTCTGTGATCTGCGCGTTTTTACCGGTGGCAATTTACCGGTAATCATGTGCTGCCGTTAAACAGAAACCCGGATCACACAAAAAAACAAAAACTTCTCAGTACACTCTATTTATGGAATAGTACGCCGGTCGGGTGAAATAATTACCGGTACCCGCCCGCTGTATATGCAGGGACATGTTATGACACGCAAATGTATGATGATAAGCGGATTGCTGGGACTGAGTACAATACTCAGCGGCTGCTCAAGTATTATGACCCGGACCGGCCCGACAGAGGGCTACTATTCCGGTACCAAAAACAGTATCGCCATGTTGCAGGATGACGAAACCGGCTGGGTAATGAAACCGCTTGTCGCCATTGATCTGCCGTTTTCTGCGGTGCTCGATACCCTGCTGGCCCCGGTCGATTATGCCACCGACGGCAAAGACAACAGTGAGTCATCCCCTGCGGAACGGGTAAAACGCCTGGAAGCAGCGGAAACCGCGCACAATTCCCCGCCACCTGCACCGCAGGAATAATCAGCCACTGTTACAGCCCGGTGTCTGCCACCCAAATTTGCTGCCAGCCGTTTGTGCGGCGCAGGAATGCCACCCGGCTGTTATCCGGTGAAAACACCACCGCATCCCCTGACACCGGTTCTGCCGATGATGTTGTCACCGCCCGGCATACCCCGGTTTCAGCACAGCACACCATGACCAATCCTTTGCGGACAAAAGTCAGATACCGCCCGGAGCTGTCCCAGCTGAATGCAGATGCTATACCATCACTGCCGGAAGTGACCTGATGCGGCTCACCACCCTGCGGGGAAATCGTCCATAACTGAACTATCCCCCGATCGTCCTGCATCAGAAAGGCTATTCTGTCGCCCTGCGGTGAGCTGCGCAGCCAGAAACGCGGCTGTTTTGCCAGCCCCGGGTATTTTCGCTGATGGGTAAACGTCAGACGTGTCTGGGTAACTCCCGCCGGCGGGGCAGGCATCGTGCTGTCAGTTCCCTCAATCGGCAGATCACCGGCAACGGCATAATCCTCAGGCCGTTCCGGCAGATCGAGACGGAAAATCTCCGCGATCACCTCACCGTTTTCTGCCCGGGTATCCCCGATAAACGCAATCGCCCGGCGCTGACGGGAACCGTCAGCCCGCAGATACCCCTGCTGACCAATCCAGCCCTCTTCGTATGCCCGGCTGATGTCATCACTGCCCGGTTGTGGTACCGGGGTTGTCCGCGAGACCACACAGCAGAAAAATTCGCCGTCATATTCACGCAGGTGATGTTTCCCGGTACACACCGGATGCAGCGGAACCGCCACCGCCACATTGCGCAGATCCAGCGCCGGGTCCCGTTCATGCAGGACATGGTCATTATAAGTAAAACTCAGCCACTCCCCGTCCGGACTGAACACATGCACATGGGTACCGCCGCGCAGAGCACCGGGCTGATAAGGCGGCGTAATACAGAAAGCATCAATATTATGTGCGATACCCGGTGCATCATCCCGCACTATCACGCCCTGACGGTGATGGAAATCATACTGCCACTGCGGATCCGGGTTCAGTGGCCCGCGGATAAAGGCATAGCGCACCGGTAATTCAGGGCTGACCGTCACCACACCCACAGAGGCCCCGGCGGTTCCCCGGTAAATTTCACGGATCTCCGTTGTATTCACATGAATTTTTTCTATCGTTTCACCGGTAAATGAAGCCCCCTGAGGGCGGACATCATAAACCAGCCATTGGCTATCCGGCGTCCATACATTAATATTAGTAAGCTGATGATGACGGGGTATTGTTGTTATCTGATATTCATTCATTAGAGTGATACTCTCTTTTTATACCATCAGTTCGGATAACCTCAGGTAATCCGATCGGGTCAGACTAAAAAAAACTCAGTCGAGACTTGCGGCTGTGCTGACTATGCTAACCTTCCGATAAACCGGCAATGATAAGACTATGTTACTCAGTATCCTGTACATTATTGGTATTACCGCTGAAGCCATGACCGGCGCGCTGGCCGCCGGCCGCCGTAAAATGGATGTCTTCGGCGTGATTATTATCGCCTCCGCAACGGCTATCGGCGGTGGTTCGGTCCGTGACATGCTGCTGGGCCATTACCCGCTGGGCTGGGTCAAACACCCTGAATATATTATTACGGTTGCCTGTGCTGCCGTTATCACTATCTGGGTTGCGCCGATGATGAAACATCTGCGCCGTCTTTTCCTGATCCTGGATGCTATCGGGCTGATGGTATTTTCCATTATCGGCGCTCAGATAGCACTTGATATGAACTACGGCCCGATCATTGCCGCCATTGCCGCTGTGATCACCGGTGTTTTCGGTGGTGTGCTGCGCGATATGCTGTGTAACACCATTCCGCTGGTTTTCCAGAAAGAATTATATGCCGGTATCTCCTTTGCCGCCGCCTGGCTCTATATGGGATTACTGTTTTACACGCCGCTGCCGCGCGATGCCGTCATAATTATCACCCTTGTCGCCGGTCTGACATCCCGGTTAATTGCCATCCGCTACCGCCTCGGGTTACCGGTCTTTAATTACGAAAATCAGGATTAACGGCAATAACCGCTCAACCGGAACCGGACAATACCGGTTCCGGCGCTACTTATCAGCCCTGCTTGTCTGTTTTTTCCTGTTGTACCGCACTGTCATGTAACCGGGGGAACTGTACGTACATTTTTATTCCGCCGGTGCAGAAAAACGAAACATCCGTATTCATCTGACCGGAAAAATAAGAAATTTTCAGCAGATAATCACCTGAACGCTGCATGTCGCTGCGCGTGTGTGTATACTATATGCGGGGATTTATTCCCCGAGGCTTTTTCAACCCCCAATCAGACAAGACATCAACAATGACCCAAGGTACGTTATATATTGTCTCTGCGCCGAGTGGTGCGGGAAAATCGAGTCTTATTCAGGCATTACTGAAAACACAGCCTTTATATGACACCCAGGTTTCTGTTTCGCACACCACCCGCGGTCTCCGCCCGGGCGAAGTGCACGGAGAGCATTATTTCTTCACCACTGAAGATGAATTCAAAAGCATGATCAGCCGTAATGAGTTTCTCGAGCATGCCTGTGTCTTCGGGAATTACTACGGTACCGCCCGTAAAACAGTGGAAGATATCCTGAACTCCGGTGTTGATGTATTTCTTGATATTGACTGGCAGGGAGCCCGCCAGATCCGGGAACAGATGCCGGCAGCCCGCAGTATCTTTATTCTGCCGCCGTCCCGTGAAGAGTTGCTGCGCCGTCTGCGCGGCCGTGGTCAGGACACTGACGAGGTCATTGCCGGACGTATGGCACAGGCGGTCAGTGAAATGCAGCACTATGGCGAGTACGATTATCTGATTGTGAACGATGATTTTAATGTCGCGCTGACCGATTTACAGACGATTATCCGTGCGGAACGTCTGCGTTCAGGTCGCCAGGTTCAGCGACATGATGCTTTAATCGCCAAATTATTGGCACAGTGATACAACTTTCAGTATCATGCCGAGTCATTTATTTATCTGTGGAGTAGCACACCTATGGCACGCGTAACAGTCCAGGACGCAGTAGAAAAAATTGGTAACCGTTTTGACCTCGTATTAGTGGCAGCACGCCGTGCGCGTCAGTTACAGGCCGGCGGCAAAGAGCCTCTGGTTCCGGAAGAAAACGATAAAGTCACCGTGATCGCCCTGCGCGAAATCGAAGAAAATCTGATCAACGGCCAGATCCTTGACGCCCGTGAGCGCCAGGAACAACAGGAGCAGGAAGCTGCTGAAATGCAAGCGGTTTCTGCAATCGCCGAAGGACGTCGTTAAGTTAAGGTAGGTCTGCCTTGTACCTGTTTGAAAGCCTGAACCATATTGTTAAGGATTATCTGCCGAAAGAGCAGATTGATCTGTTAAAACAAGCCTATGTCGTTGCGCGGGATGCTCACGAAGGGCAGACCCGCTCCAGTGGCGAACCGTATATTACCCATCCGGTCGCTGTTGCCTGTATCCTGGCTGAGATGCGTCTCGACCTCGAAACACTGATGGCAGCACTGCTGCACGACGTTATTGAAGATACGCCTGCCACCTTTCAGGATATTGAACAACTGTTCGGCACCACCGTTGCCGGGCTGGTGGAAGGGGTATCGAAGTTAGACAAACTGAACTTCCGCGACAAAAAAGAAGCTCAGGCTGAAAACTTCCGCAAAATGGTCATGGCGATGGTGAAAGACATTCGTGTCATTCTCATCAAGCTGGCAGACCGCACGCACAACATGCGCACGCTCGGGTCTCTGCGTCCCGATAAGCGTCGCCGTATTGCACGCGAAACCCTTGAAATCTACAGTCCTCTGGCTCACCGTCTCGGTATTCATCATATCAAAACGGAGCTTGAGGAGCTGGGATTCGAAGCCCTTTACCCGAACCGCTACCGCGTCATCAAAGAAGTGGTAAAAGCCGCGCGCGGCAACCGTAAAGAGATGATCCAGAAGATTTTATCCGAAATCGAAGGACGTCTGACGGAAGCCGGGATCAGCTGCAAAGTCAGCGGGCGGGAAAAACATCTTTACTCTATCTACCGGAAAATGCACCTGAAAGAGCAGCGTTTTCACTCGATCATGGACATTTATGCATTCCGCGTGATTGTGAGCAGTGTCGATACCTGCTACCGCGTACTGGGTCAGGTTCACGGCCTGTACAAGCCGCGTCCCGGTCGCGTCAAAGATTATATCGCTATCCCGAAAGCCAACGGCTATCAGTCATTACACACCTCCCTTATCGGCCCTCACGGGGTGCCGGTGGAAGTGCAGATCCGGACCGAAGATATGGATCAGATGGCAGAAATGGGGGTGGCGGCACACTGGGCTTATAAAGAGCACGGTGAATCCGGCACCACCGCACAGGTGCGTGCCCACCGCTGGATGCAGAGCCTGATAGAACTTCAGCAAAGTACCGGCAACACCTTCGAATTTATTGAGAGCGTGAAATCCGATCTCTTCCCGGATGAAATCTATGTCTTCACACCGGAAGGCCGGATTGTCGAGCTGCCGACCGGCGCCACCCCGGTGGATTTCGCCTATGCCGTCCATACGGATATCGGTCACTCCTGTGTCGGTGCGCGCGTTGACCGCCAGCCGTACCCGCTCTCCCAGCAACTGACCAGCGGACAAACCGTTGAAATTATTACCGCACCGGGTGCCCGGCCAAATGCCGCATGGCTGAACTTTGTTGTCAGCTCAAAAGCCCGGGCGAAAATCCGTCAGCTGCTGAAAAACCTCAAACGGGATGATTCCGTCAATCTGGGCCGCCGTCTGCTCAATCACGCACTCGGTAACGGCCGTAAGATCACCGATATCCCGCAGGAAAATATCAGCCGTGAACTGGTGCGGATGAAACTGGCGACTCTGGATGACCTGCTGGCGGAAATTGGCCTGGGGAATGCCATGAGCGTGGTGGTTGCCCGTAACCTGCTGAATGAACCGGAAAACAATACTGAAGAGAGCACCACCCGCAAGCTGCCGATCAAAGGCGCGGACGGCGTGCTTATTACCTTCGCCAAATGCTGCCGTCCGGTGCCCGGTGACCCGATTATCGCCCATATCAGTCCGGGTAAAGGGCTGGTTATCCACCATGAATCCTGCCGTAATATCCGCGGATATGAAAAAGAGCCGGAAAAATTCATGGCTGTTGAGTGGGATAATGATATCGACACGGATTTCATTGCTGAAATCAAAGTGGATATGTTTAACCACCAGGGCGCGCTGGCTAACCTGACCGCCGCAATTAATGATGCCAACTCCAGTATTCAGAGCATGAATACCGAGGAGAAAGATGGCCGCGTTTACTGCGCCTTTATCCGCCTGACCGCAAAAGACCGTATCCAGCTTGCGAATATTATGCGTAAGATCCGCATTATGCCGGATGTCCTGCGCGTCAGCCGCAACCGGAATTAATCACACGGTATGAATTCCCAACGTTATGAGCGCATCTGCCGGATGATGGCGATGCGCCAGCCTGACCTCACCCTGTGTCTTGAGGAAGTGCATAAGCCGCACAATGTCTCCGCAGTGATCCGCAGCGCGGATGCGGTCGGTATCCATGACCTGCATGCGGTCTGGCCGGAGAAGATCAAAACCCTGGTCTCTTCCGCCGCCGGCAGCAACAGCTGGGTGAATGTGCATAACCACGACACACTCGGTGATGCCGTGACCCTGCTGAAATCTCAGGGTATGCAGATTCTTGCCACCCATCTGTCTGACAGCGCGGTGGATTTCCGGGCTGTCGATTTTACCCGTCCGACCTGCATTATCATGGGCTCTGAGAAAACCGGCATATCTCAGGAAGCCATCCGGCTGGCGGATCAGCATATTATGATCCCGATGTCCGGCATGGTACAGTCACTGAATGTGTCTGTTGCCGCTGCCGTGATCCTCTATGAGGCACAGCGCCAGCGCGAAGCCGCCGGTCTCTATGAGCATCCCCGCTGCGCCCTGGCACTGGATGAACAACAGCGCCTGCTGTTTGAACGCGGTTATCCGGTGCTGGCTCAGGTCGCCCGCGAGAAAAAACTGCCCCGTCCGCAGATTGATGAACAGGGCCATATCATTGCGCCGGACAGCTGGTGGGCTGCCATGCAACAGAAGAAACCATCCGCCTGATACGAAACGGAGCAGAAAATGAAAGGTCAACTGCTTGATGCTATCCCACTCACGACTTTGCACGGCGTCGGGGCCGGACAGGCGGGCAAACTGGCCGGTATCGGTCTGCATACCCTTCAGGATCTGCTGTTCCATCTGCCGCTGCGTTATGAAGACCAGACCCGGCTTTATACCATCACCGATCTGTTACCGGGAATTTATGCCACGGTCAGCGGTGAAGTGCTGCGCACCGATGTGGTCTTTGGCCGCAAACGGATGATGACCTGTCAGATAAGCGACGGTACCGGCATCTTAACCCTGCGTTTCTTTAATTTTTCAGCCGCAATGAAAAATGCACTGGCGACCGGGAAACAGGTCACCGCTTACGGTGAAATCCGGCGCGGCAAAAACGGCCCGGAAATTTTTCACCCCGAATACAAAGTCCGTCAGAGTGATACGTCTGTTGAATTACAGGAAACACTCACCCCCATCTACCCGACCACCGAAGGTGTCCGCCAGGCCACACTCCGCAAACTGCTCGATCAGGCGCTGGAACTGCTCGATACCTGTGCCATCAATGAATTACTGCCGCCGGAACTGACCCGCTCTATGATGAGTCTGCCGCAGGCGCTGAAAACACTGCACCGACCACCGGCAGACACACAGTTAACCGAACTGGAGAGCGGTCAGCATCCTGCACTGAAACGGATTGTGCTGGAAGAACTGCTGGCACATCACCTCAGCATGCTGGCGGTCAGAGCCGGGGCACAGCGTTATCACGCACTGCCGCTGTCACCACAGGAAACACTGAAAAATCAGTTCCTGGCACAACTCCCCTTCTCGCCGACCCATGCCCAGCAGCGCGTGGTGGCGGAAATAGAGCAGGATCTGGAAAAACCGGTGCCAATGATGCGCCTGATTCAGGGGGATGTCGGCTCCGGAAAAACGCTGGTCGCCGCGCTGGCGGCACTCCGCGCTATCGCACACGGCAAACAGGTGGCGCTGATGGCACCGACAGAACTGCTGGCAGAACAACACGCCAATACGTTCCGCCAGTGGCTGGAGCCGCTGGGTATCAGCGTCGGCTGGGTCGCCGGGAAACAGAAAGGCAAGGCACGGCAGGCACAGGAAGAGGCCATTGCCGCCGGTGATGTGGCGATGGTTATCGGCACGCACGCCATTTTTCAGGAACATATCCGTTTTCATTCCCTGGTGCTGGTGATTATCGATGAACAACACCGCTTTGGTGTCCACCAGCGGCTGGCGTTATGGGAAAAAGGTGAACAGCAGGGATTTCATCCGCATCAGCTGATCATGACCGCCACGCCGATCCCGCGCACCCTGGCCATGACGGCCTATGCCGATCTCGACACCTCAGTTATCGATGAACTGCCGCCCGGCAGAACCCCGGTGACCACGGTAGCGATTCCGGACAGCCGCCGCCATGAGATTATTGAGCGGGTACGCAGTGCCTGTCAGGATGAAAAGCGACAGGCGTACTGGGTCTGTACCCTGATCGATGAATCAGATCTGCTGGAAGCTCAGGCGGCTCAGGTGACGTTTGATGAGCTGTCAGCCACGCTGCCGGATCTGCGGGTCGGGATGGTTCACGGCCGCATGAAACCGGCAGAAAAGCAGGCGGTGATGGCGCAGTTCAAAGCCGGTGAACTGGATCTGCTGGTTGCCACCACCGTGATTGAAGTCGGGGTGGATGTGCCGAATGCCAGCCTGATGATTATCGAAAACCCGGAACGGCTCGGGCTGGCACAGCTGCATCAGCTGCGCGGCCGGGTCGGGCGCGGCTCTGCGGTCTCCCACTGTGTGCTGCTGTATAAAACCCCGCTGACACAGACGGCAAAACTGCGTCTTCAGGTGCTGCGGGACAGCAACGACGGCTTTGTTATCGCGCAGAAAGACCTGGAAATCCGCGGGCCGGGCGAACTGCTCGGCACACGCCAGACCGGCAATGCCGAATTTAAAGTCGCGGATTTACTGCGCGATCAGGGCATGCTGCCGGAAGTACAGCGCGTGGCACGGCATCTGCACCAGAATTATCCGGAACAGGCGAAAGCCCTGATCGAACGCTGGCTGCCGGAACGCACACAATACACCAACGTATAACGAAAAAAGCCACCCGGAAGGGTGGCTTGCCTGCTTTAAGAACGGTTCCGTTACCCGCCCGCAACCGGGAAAATCGGTAACGCCAGGAAGAACGGAATAACCAGTGCGTTAATCAGATCGAGGAAGAACGCTCCCACCATCGGCACCACCAGGAAAGCCACATGAGAAGGCCCGAAGCGATCAGTTACCGCCTGCATGTTGGCAATCGCGGTTGGCGTTGCCCCCATCCCGAAACCACAGTGACCGGCAGCCAGTACCGCCGCATCATAGTTTTTCCCCATCACCCGGTACGTGACGAAAATCGCATACAGTGCCATCACGACAGTCTGTGCCGCCAGGATCACCAGCATCGGTACCGCCAGAGAGGCAATTTCCCACAGTTTCAGGCTCATCAGTGCCATCGCCAGGAACAGTGACAGGCTGACGTTACCCAGCACCGACACCGCCCGTTCAAATACACGGTAGAAACCCATCAGTGACAGACTGTTGCTCAGGATAACCCCGATAAACAGCACACACACGAATGCCGGGATCTGGAACTTCCATTGCATCGACGTGAAGAAATCCGTCAGAACACTGTACAGATATGTCCCCGCCAGCAAACAGATAGCAATCAGTGCAATGGTTTCCAGCAGAACCATCGAGGTGATCATGCGTCCGGCCTGCGGTTTTTCAAACGCAGTCGGTGCTTCATCATCCTGCAGTTTCACATCACTCATGGCTGTCTTTTTGATCAGGAAACGGGCAACCGGACCACCAATCAGGCCACCGAGCACCAGACCAAAGGTTGCGCAGGCAATCGCAATTTCTGTTGCTGCGGTAAAACCATAGCTGTCGCTGAAAATCTTACCCCATGCCGCCCCGGTACCATGACCGCCGGAGAGTGTGATAGAACCGGCCAGCAGACCAATCAGCGGATCAAGCCCCATCATTTTCGCCAGGGAAATACCGACGGAGTTCTGCACAATCAGTAAGCCCACAACGGCAATCACAAAGATAAATAAGGTTTTGCCGCCTGCCTTCAGGCCGGCTAAGTTGGCGTTTAAGCCGATGGTGGCAAAGAACGCCAGCATCAGCGGGTCTTTCAGTGAATCATCAAATTTCACTTCCAAATCCATACCGGATTTGAACCCCAATAATACAATCGCGACCAGAAGACCACCGGCCACAGGCTCAGGAATAGTATACTTTTCGAGGAATGGTACAGTTTTTACGAGTTTACGCCCCAATAACAGGACGAGAGTGGCCGCAACCAGCGTGCCGTAAACATCGAGTTGATACATTCACGTACCCCTTTTATTGTTGGTATTTGTTACATCATTATCGCGTTAATCACGTCCCTGTTACGCAAGAGGAAAAAGCAGGTATCCGGATTAAAGAAAAAAAAGCGGATAAAGACAAGTTAAAATAAATAAAACTGTGATTATATTCCGCTATAAAAAATAACAACTCATTCGCGCAAACGATTGCTTTTGTGCCGCAGATCATTAAAATACGGAAATTGCTTATCCCGGACCTGTTGACATGAACTCTGCCATTTCTGACAAAACCAGCGTAACTCCCGCGACTAACACAAATAGTGAACTTATTTACCGTCTGGAAGATCGTCCGCCGCTGCCGCAGACCCTCTTTGCCGCCTGTCAGCATCTGCTGGCGATGTTTGTGGCGGTGATTACACCCGGGTTGCTTATCGCTCAGGCGCTCGGCCTGTCTGCTCATGATACCCAGCGGATTATCAGTATGTCGCTGTTCGCGTCCGGGCTGGCCTCACTGCTGCAAATCCGCACCTGGGGGCCGGTCGGCTCCGGGCTGCTCTCGATTCAGGGCACAAGTTTTAACTTTGTTGCCCCGCTGATTATGGGCGGTATGGCACTGAAAAATAATGGTGTGGATACAGAAGGAATGATGGCGGCGCTGTTCGGCACGCTGATGCTGGCCGCCATGACAGAGGTGATCCTCTCCCGGTTCCTGCATCTGGCGCGCCGCATTATCACACCGCTGGTCTCCGGTGTGGTGGTGATGATTATCGGCCTGTCATTAATTCAGGTCGGGCTGACCTCCATCGGCGGCGGTTACGGCGCAATGGCGGATAACACCTTCGGCTCTGCCGATAACCTGATCCTCGCCGGTATTGTGCTGGCGGTGATTGTGCTGCTGAACCGTCAGAAAAACCCGTATCTGCGTGTTGCATCACTGGTGCTGGCGATGACAGCAGGCTATCTGGCTGCCTGGTGGATGGGTATGCTGCCGGATAACCATGCGGAAATCCCGGAGGAAGTGGTGGTGATCCCCGCGCCACTCTATTACGGCTTATCCATTGACTGGAACCTGCTGCTGCCGCTGATCCTGATCTTTATGGTGACTTCGCTGGAAACCATCGGTGATATCACCGCCACGTCCGATGTCTCCGAACAGCCGGTATCCGGCCCGCTCTATATGAAGCGTCTGAAAGGCGGTGTACTGGCAAACGGCCTCAATTCCGCCCTGTCTGCAGTCTTTAATACTTTCCCGAACTCCTGTTTCGGGCAGAACAACGGCGTGATCCAGCTGACCGGCGTTGCCAGCCGTTATGTCGGTTATGTGGTGGCACTGATGCTGATCGTGCTGGGGCTGTTCCCGGCCGTAGCCGGTTTTGTGCAGCACATTCCGGAACCGGTACTCGGCGGTGCAACCATTGTCATGTTCGGGACGATTGCGGCCTCCGGTGTGCGCATTGTTTCCCGCGAAACCCTGAACCGCCGCGCGATTATGATTATCGCGCTGTCGCTGGCTGTCGGCATGGGCGTTTCCCAGCAACCGCTGATCCTGCAGTTCGCACCGGACTGGCTGAAAACCCTGCTCTCCTCAGGAATTGCGGCGGGCGGTCTGACCGCGATTGCCCTGAACCTGATTTTCCCGCCGGAGAAATAATCATCTGTTTAACCGCGTGACCGGAAACGGTCACGCGGACTGCTCTGTGCGGAAAAACCGCGATAATCCTTGTCACCACAAAGAGCCTCACGCTAGTATGCCCTCAGGATTATCTCTCGGGGAGCGCATTATGAAATGGTTGGGACGGGCTGTTTTCTGGCTGATAACACTGGTCATTATTCTTATCGTTGCCGGTGCCCTTGTGGTACAGACATCATGGGGCACAAAACAGGTTTCAGCCCTTATCAGTGACAATACACGCTACAACGTCTCGCTTTCCGCGATAAGTCACTCGCTCTCCTCCCCCTCACTTATCTCACTCAGTGATATCAGTATCAGCACGGTTTCCGGTGATTTTGCTCTGGAAGCCGCCAATGTTGAGCTGACCCTGGATTGGCGCAGTTTTTCTGAGCCCGGCTGGTTTGCCCGTATCATTGTGCAGAAAGGGGATATCGAAATTTCTGATGCGGCTGACAGCGGTACTCTGCCGGTCAGTGCCGGGTTATTACAGCTCAATCAGACCGCACTCCGCCGCACCGACGGCAACCGGGTAATTGATGCGGAAGGTGTTACCGGCGGGATCACGCCGTGGCAGCCACAGGGCAGTGATCTGACCGGTAACGGTAAATACCAGTTTTCCGCCAGCAGCCTGAACTACTACGGCCTGCCATTGAAAAATATCCTCACACAGGGGGATGTCAGCGGAAAACAGTTCACCTTTGATAACCTGACCGCCACACTGGAAAACGGCCTGATCACCGCCACCGGACGCCGCAGCGCCGAAGGTCAGTGGCAGCTGGATAACCTGCTGCTTAATGACATCCGCTGGCAGACACCGCAAACACTGACACAGCTGGCAGACAGTACAGAAAATCTGCCGGATATTCAGGCCAAAAATATCACCGCCACCAATATCAAGCTCGAAGGTCATCAGTGGGCGGTAAACTATCTGGAAGGCACGGTCAAAAATCTGGCCTTTAAACAGGGACGCTGGCAGACAGACAACGGACAGGCGGATATCGCCGCTGCGGATCTGACACTCAGCGGGCAGCATTTTTCTGACATTATCAGCACGCTGGAACTGCGCGGCGATCAGATTGCCGTCAACCGCCTGACCGGTCGTTATGACAAGAGTATTCTGCGCTTTACCGGGGAGTGGAACCGTGCCACCCGGACACTGGATATCACCAGCGGTGTCGCCGACAACCTGCTGTACAGTTTGCCGGAACAGTGGTTCGCCGCATTACAGGAAGCCGCCCCGCAGGGAATTGATGCTATCCGCTTACAGGATATTAAAGTCTCTAATGCCCTGCTGATTGATACACAGCCGGTTTTCCCGTTCCAGCTCACCAATGTGAACGGCTACATCAAAACTATGCAGATCCTGAAATCCGGTCAGTGGGGTTTATGGGATGGCGAACTTTCTGTCAGTGCCGGTAATGCCACCTTTAACCGGGTCGAACTGCACCGCCCGTATCTGACACTGACTGCCGGTACTGACAGCGTTGCCACCACACAATTTGCCGCCTCCGCCGGGGAAGGGTTGCTGAAAATGCAGTTTCAGACCACACCATCCGGTACCACACCTTTCAGTTTCACACTGCAGGCAACCGGGGCGGACAGTCAGATCCTGTCACAATGGGGCTGGCAGCCAGCTCCGCTGACCGGCAGCGCCAATTACACGCTGCGCCTGAACGGGCAATTACGGGCAGAGGATATCCGCAGCACACTGAGCGGTATACTCTCCGGACAGGATAAACAGGGAAATCAGATAAACCGGGCTATCACACAAGGACAGATGAGCAACACCCCGGTTTCCGCAGAGCCGGTGCCTTCTGTCCCGCCCGCACAGCGGGTGATCCCGGATAACAGCGAAACCGGGGAAATACTGTAACCTGATACAGAAACAGCGCCTCAGAGCGCTGTTTTTCTTTATCGGTAACACTGCGGATTATGTGCCGTGATGATAACAGGCAAGCGAACGAAAAGCGTAAGCGCCAGGGATGGCGCGATCCGAGCACACAGGGATGTGTTTACAGCGTCTTTTCGTTTTGCCTGTTATCAGAGCATCCCGGATCTTACAGATTCTGTTAACAGCGCCGTAAGGCACTGTTTTACCCGTTACTCCGCGCTGTGTTTCTGTCCGGGCAACACCATATAAGTGCCGGTAAAGACCGCCCCGACCTCATCGCCCTGCCCGACAGTCACTTCCAGCTTAATCCGTGCTTTGCTGCCGCGCGCCAGACGATCCAGGTCACCGCTGAGTTTATCGCGGGAAGCAATCGCCTCCGGTCTGCCTGCCACTGCCTTACGGTAACGGATATTGGCATCCACCAGCACAATATCGCCATCCAGGGAATTTTCCTGTAACAGCAGCCAGATAAGCCCCCAGCCGGTCAGTGTCGCCATCGAGAACTGGCTGCCGGCAAAAATGGTCTGATGCAGGTTCTGGTTCGGGCCTTCCGGCATGGTGGTCATAAATTCCTGACCGGTATACTGCGTAATGCGGATCCCCATTTTTTCACTCAGGGGAATGGTTTCATACCATGCTTTCTGTAATTCGGCACACCAGTCGGGACGATGCAGAATCGCATCGAGAGTTTCAACGGATTTAATCATAAAAAAATGACGAACAGGCGTCGCTTGCGGGCCTGTAATCGGTCCTCTGTTTTCAAAACCTGATTTTTCAAAAAATGCGACCGCTTCCTCACGGGCACTGCAGACAATCCGCTTAACACCTTCCTGACGCGCCACGGACTCCAGTGCGCGTGCAATCAGTGTGCCCAGCCCTCGTCCCTGCATCTGCGGATCAACTGCCAGAAAGCGGATCGCGCCTTCATTTTCTGCATTGATATACAAGCGGCCGACAGCCACAGGCTGCCCGGTTTCATCCACCACCATCTGATGATGTGCATAGGTATCATAACCGTCCTTTTCCGATCCCTGCGGCTGATTCAGCGGCTTGCGCAGCATCGCCCAGCGGAAATGAAAATAGCTTTCCAGCTCCTGATCGGTTTTTGGTACACGTAAATGATACATCTCACTTTCTCCTGTCAGTGGTAACCGGTGACCGGCCTGAGACTGTTGTATCATACCTGCAGCCAGAAAGTGACCGGACCATCGTTTGTCAGACTGACCTGCATGTCTGCCGCAAACCGGCCTGTTTCCGTCACCATTCCTGCTGCCCGGCACTGCACTACAAAGTGCTCATATAAGGCATTGGCTTTTTCCGGTGCCGCGCCGTTTGAAAATCCCGGACGCATTCCTTTTTGTGTTTCCGCTGCTAAGGTGAACTGTGACACCACCAGCAGCTGACCGCCGGACTGCGCCACATTCAGGTTCATTTTTCCGTCCGCATCACTGAAAATGCGGTAACCCATCACTTTTTCACTCAGGCGTTTTGATTTTTGTTCGTCATCATCCCGCTCAACACCCAGAAGAACCAGCAATCCGGGCCCGATTTCACCGGCAATTTCCCCGGCGATCCGGACATCCGCGCGGGTCACACGCTGTATTAATGCAATCATGTCATATCCGTTTAAAAAACAATCACACCTGAATTACTCAGTCACGTCTGCTGAAAAATCATACTCTGCAAAATAACGGGAAACAGTGTCACGATCGGCGACCAACACGCCGTTGATACCGAGCGCCACTGCCGCATCCACGTTTTCGCGGACATCATCAAAGAACACCGCATCCTGCGGCTCAAATTCTTCGGTTTCCAGCACATACTGATAGATATCCGGGTCCGGCTTGCGCAGCCCCAGATCCTGGGAGAGATACAGGTAATCGGCAGAAGCGGCGATTTCCGGATAGTGCTGCGGCCAGTAGTCCTGATGCAGACGATTCGTATTAGAGAGAACCACCACGCGGTGTCCCTGCTCGCGCAGCCTGTTCATGATATCAATCACATCAGGGCGGACAGAGATAAAGATAGCCTGCCAGCCTTCGGCAAACTCATCGAAACTCAGCGACATATCCAGCTGATCATTAATGGCTTCGGCAAATTCAACATCGGAAATTTTGCCGCATTCATGCTGTTTAAAGGTTTCGCCGTGAATAAAATCACTGCTCAGTTCGGACAGCGGCTTACCGCTCAGATGACTCCAGACTGATAAAACACGTTTAAAATCAATATCAATAATGACATTACCCATGTCAAAAATATAAAGCATACCATCCCTCCGGGTTGATGAATTATTTTTACTCTACCCGCAGACTCCCTTCCTGAACAGAGTGAAAACCGTTTTCGGAGAGAAAAAATATCCGGGTCTGCGATCCCGCCCGTATTTCCGTGCGGTTATCAGTCTGTGACCGGTATGTGATCAGTACGCAGAAAAAGCTCAGGGCGCCCGGAGGCGCCCTGAGTGGCATGAATCAAAACAACCGGCAGAGATTAATCTTTGCTGCGGTGTGCGCGTTTGCGGTCGTTTTCAGTCAGGTGGCGTTTACGCAGACGGATAGACTTCGGCGTGACTTCCACTAATTCGTCGTCATCGATAAATTCTAACGCCTGTTCCAGGGTTTTCTCGATAAACGGAGTCAGTGTGGTCGCTTCATCAGTACCGGACGCACGCATGTTGGTCAGTTTCTTACCGGTCAGGCAGTTCACTGTCAGGTCGTTTGAACGTGAGTGAATCCCGATCAGCTGGCCTTCATACACTTCAGTACCGTGACCGACAAACAGCTTACCGCGATCCTGCAGGCTGTACAGTGCGTAAGCAACCGCTTTACCCTGACCATTGGAAATCATCACACCGTTCTGACGGCGGCCGATTTCACCCTGTTTAACATCATCATAGTGACTGAATGTGGCATACAGTAAACCGGTACCGGATGTCATAGTCATGAATTCAGTACGGAAACCGATCAGACCACGGCTCGGGATGCTGTAATCCAGACGCACGCGACCTTTGCCATCCGGCATCATGTCACGCAGTTCGCCTTTACGCTCACCCAGTGCCTTCATCACATCACCCTGGTGCTGCTCTTCGATATCCAGAGTCACCTGCTCGAACGGCTCCTGTTTACGACCGTCGATGTCGCGGAAGATAACGCGCGGACGGGATACCGCCAGCTCAAAACCTTCACGGCGCATGTTTTCGATCAGAACAGATAAGTGCAGCTCACCACGGCCTGACACACGGAATGCATCCGGGTCTTCAGTCTCTTCAACGCGCAGTGCCACGTTGTGAACCAGTTCTTTCTTCAGGCGGTCAAGGATCTGACGGGAAGTAACATATTTCCCTTCTTTACCGCAGAATGGCGAGGTGTTAACGCAGAAATACATGCTGACGGTCGGTTCATCAACGGCCAGTGGTTTTAATGCTTCAACACAACCGGTGTCACAGATAGTATCTGAGATATTCAGTTCGCCCAGACCGGTCAGCGCGATGATATCACCGGCTTCCGCGATTTCAGCTTCGATACGATCCAGACCTAAATGGCCGAGAACCTTACCGATTTTACCGTTACGGGTTTTACCTTCCGCATCGATAACAGTGACCTGCTGGTTTGGTTTGACTTTACCGCGCTTGATGCGGCCAATCCCGATAACACCTAAATAGTTGTTGTAATCGAGCTGGGAGATCTGCATCTGGAACGGACCGTCGAGGTCAACCTGAGGCGGCTCAACATACTTAACGATAGCTTCGTACAGCGGGGTCATGTCATCCGCCATATCGTTATAATCGGTGCCCGCGATACCATTCAGCGCAGATGCGTAAATGATCGGGAAGTCGAGCTGCTCGTCAGTTGCGCCGAGGTTGTCGAACAGGTCAAATACCTGGTCGATAACCCAGTCAGGACGTGCGCCCGGACGGTCAATTTTGTTGATAACGACGATAGGTTTCAGGCCGTTTGCGAACGCTTTCTGCGTTACAAAGCGGGTCTGCGGCATCGGACCGTCCATCGCATCCACCAGCAGCAGCACGCTGTCAACCATGGACATCACACGTTCTACTTCACCACCGAAATCGGCGTGCCCCGGGGTGTCAACGATGTTGATGTGATAGTCGTTCCACGTAATCGCGGTATTTTTGGCAAGAATAGTAATGCCGCGCTCTCTTTCCAGATCGCCGGAGTCCATTACACGCTCTTCCGGTTTTGAACGCTCATCAAACGTACCGGACTGCTGTAATAATTTATCGACCAGCGTGGTCTTGCCATGGTCAACGTGAGCGATGATGGCAATATTTCTTAATTTCTCGATAGACAAAGACTTGTACCGTTTTCGTTAATGGATGGGAATTACGTCACAGATAGCATTCTTTTCAACAACGCCCATCTATGGTGTAGATGTTTGGTGGTATTTTACACGTTCTCTGAGGCAAGTGAAAGAAGTGTGATACATCTCACTTAAAAAATAAATGATTATAAAACATAGAGATAAAATTCATCCTGCCATTTTTTTACAAAATCAGCGGCGCATACCACGCTCAGCGACGAATTCAGAGGGGCATATCATAAACCTATTCAGGATAAAAGAGATACTTTTTTTGCGTTTGTGATCGGTAAAGAAGCGCACTGATCTAATTGCACCATAACAGTGCATCCCGGATCGGCAAGTCAACGCAGGAATGCACCAATATGGTGCAATTTACCCCATTTCCGCTATCCTTATTTAAGTAACCCGTTGCTGCAACGCGGTTTACCCCTTTTAAAAAAGTTGGCACGCTTTTCGCTTTATATCTGTCAAGCAATGTGAGAACCGCAATCAGTGTCCCTCCGGGTGACCACCAGAGGATTGACGGAACATCCCAAACCAGGAGATCTGAATATGTCTGTTGAACATGTATTGACCATGATGGAAGAGTACAACGTTAAATTCGTGGACTTACGCTTTACCGATACCAAAGGCAAGGAACAGCATGTGTCGATCCCTGCTCATCAGGTAGATGAAGATTTCTTCGAAGACGGAAAAATGTTTGACGGTTCCTCAATGGCCGGCTGGAAAGGCATCAACGAATCTGACATGGTACTGATGCCGATTGCGGAATCCGCCCTGATCGACCCGTTCTTTGACGTTCCGACACTGGTTCTGCGCTGTGATGTGTTAGAACCGAACACCATGCAGGGTTATGACCGTGACCCGCGCTCTATCGCCAAACGTGCCGAAGATTTTCTGCGCACCTGCGGTATTGCGGATACCGTCCTGTTCGGGCCTGAACCTGAGTTTTTCCTGTTTGATGACATCCGTTTCGGTGCGGATATCTCCGGTGCTTACTATCATATCAATGATATTGAAGCCGCCTGGAACACCGGTACCGCCTATCCGGAAGGCAACAAAGGCCACCGTCCGCGTGTGAAAGGCGGTTACTTCCCGCTGCCGCCGGTCGATTCCTCACAGGATCTGCGTTCTGAAATGTGTCTGGTTATGGAAGAGATGGGGCTGGTCGTTGAAGCGCATCACCACGAAGTCGGTACTGCCGGCCAGAACGAAATCGCTACCCGCTTCAATACCATGACGCTGAAAGCGGACGAAACCCAGATGTACAAATATGTGGTGCAGAATGTGGCGCACCGCTACGGCAAAACCGCAACCTTTATGCCAAAACCGCTGGTCGGCGATAACGGCTCCGGTATGCACTGCCATATGTCTCTGTCAAAAGACGGCGTTAACCTGTTCTCCGGGGATAAATATGCCGGTCTGTCAGAAATGGCGCTCTATTACATCGGCGGGATCATCAAACACGCCCGTGCCCTGAATGCCTTTACCAACCCGACCACCAACTCTTACAAACGTCTGGTGCCGGGCTACGAAGCACCGGTGATGCTGGCTTACTCCGCACGCAACCGTTCGGCCTCAATCCGTATTCCGATTGTGTCCAGCGCGAAAGCCCGCCGTATTGAAGTCCGCTTCCCGGACCCGGCAGCTAACCCGTATCTGGCCTTTGCCGCACAGTTAATGGCCGGTCTCGACGGCATCATCAATAAAATTCATCCCGGCGATGCCATGGATAAAAACCTGTATGACCTGCCGCCGGAAGAAGCGAAAGAAATCCCGACAGTCGCACCGTCTCTGGGTGATGCACTGGATGCACTCGCGGCTGACCACGAATTCTTAACCCGTGGCGGTGTCTTTACCGAAGATGCGATTAACACCTATATCGACCTGCTGCGCGCCGATGTTCAGCGCCTGAATATGACGCCGCATCCGGTTGAGTTTGATATGTATTACAGCGTGTGATTCTGATGGTGCCGCTGCCCGGCAGCACTCAGAGTGACAGGCTCCGGTTTATTTTGTTGCCGTGAAGCACTTGACCCGCCATTGGGCGGGTCCTTTTCTCCTGCGGGGTAAATACGCTACAATGCACCAAATTGGTGCAAAAAGGTGGATGACAATGAACCCGGATAACAAACCGCAGGCAGATCAGCTCCTTGATTCACTGATTAACAGTGTCCTGCTGCTGGATAACGATTTAATTATTCGCTACGCCAACCAGTCTGCTATGCAGTTGTTTGCCCAGAGTGCCCGTAAACTCACCGGCACACCGCTCCCTATTTTATACAGTTACCTTTCCCTCGATACCGCCACATTACAGGCCACACTGGCAGAAGGTCACAGCTTTACTGACAACGATGTAACTCTGGTGGTGAATAACCAGATGCACGCGCTTTCGCTGAGTGCCCAGCCGGTATCCGGCGATTTTATTCTGCTGGAACTGACACCGCTCGACAGTCACCGGCGCATTACCCAGGAACAGTTACAGCAGGCACAGCAGGCGGCTGCCCGTGACCTGGTGCGCGGACTGGCACACGAAATCAAAAACCCGCTCGGCGGGCTGCGCGGTGCCGCACAACTGTTATCCCGCGCTTTGCCGGATCCGGCACTTCAGGAATACACTCAGGTGATTATCGAGCAGGCCGATCGCCTGCGGGCACTGGTTGATCGCCTTCTCGGTCCTCAGCATCCGGGGCAGAAAAGCCTGCAGAGTATTCATCATGTGGCGGAGCGGGTCTTCCAGCTCATCAATCTGGAAAAACCGGACAATATCACGCTGATCAAAGATTACGACCCCAGTTTGCCGGAGTTATCGCATTATCCCGACCAAATCGAGCAGGTTATCCTCAATATCATGCGCAATGCCCTGGAAGCCCTGCACAGCGCAGGCGGCACCATTATTCTGCGCACCCGTACCGCATTCCGGGTGATGCTGCACGGCGAACGCTACCGGCTGGCCGCCCGGATTGATATTGAGGACAACGGCCCGGGTATCCCGCCACACATCCTGGATACCCTGTTCTACCCGATGGTCAGCGGTCGTGAAGGCGGCTCCGGGCTCGGTTTATCCATTGCCCGCAATCTTATCGATCAGCATAACGGCAAGATTGAGTTCAGCAGCTGGCCGGGCCACACCTTGTTTTCACTTTATCTGCCAATCCGTCAGTAAGCCTGTTGAGGAGATCATATGCCGCCGGGAAAAATCTGGGTCGTTGATGATGACAGCGCGATCCGCTGGGTGCTTGAACGCGCACTGAGCAGCGCCGGTTATACCTGTGTCTGTTTTGACAGTGCGGAGAATGCTCTTGCGGCGCTGAACAGCGGACAGCCTGACGTGCTGATCTCCGATATCCGGATGCCGGGCATGGACGGTCTGTCTCTGCTGGCAGCGGTCAAACAGCATAACCCGTTGCTGCCGGTGATTATTATGACCGCCCATTCCGACCTGGATGCTGCCGTAAATGCTTACCAGCAGGGCGCGTTTGATTATCTGCCGAAACCCTTTGATATTGATGATGCCGTTACGCTGGTGGCCCGCGCCCTGGAACATTACCGCGAGAAGCATCTGCCGGTACGGCAGGAAGCGGCTGCCGATCCGGTGTCCGGCATTATCGGTGAATCCGCCGCCATGCAGGAGGTGTACCGGGTGATAGGCCGGTTATCCCGCTCCTCCATCAGTGTGCTGATTAACGGCGAATCCGGGACCGGGAAAGAGCTGGTGGCGCACGCTCTGCACCATCACAGCCCGCGGGCGGATGCGCCGTTTATCGCCCTCAATATGGCGGCGATCCCGAAAGATTTAATTGAATCAGAACTCTTCGGTCATGAAAAAGGAGCGTTTACCGGGGCATCACAGGTACGGCAGGGGCGTTTTGAGCAGGCGGACGGCGGCTCACTGTTTCTTGACGAAATTGGTGATATGCCGCTCGATATTCAGACCCGGCTGCTGCGGGTGCTGGCGGAAGGCCAGTTTTACCGTGTCGGCGGTTACGCACCGGTGAAGGTGGATGTGAGAATTATTGCCGCCACCCATCAGGATCTGGAGCGGCTGGTGACGGAAGGTAAATTCCGTGAAGACCTGTTCCACCGCCTGAATGTTATCCGCATGCAGCTGCCGCCGCTGCGGGAACGGCCGGGAGATATTCCGCGCCTGACACGCTATTTTCTGCAAAAAACCGCAAAAGAGCTGGGAACAGAAGCAAAATCCCTGCATCCGGATACCGAAGCGCTGCTGATGCAGCTGCCGTGGTCCGGTAACGTCCGTCAGCTGGAAAACGTCTGCCGCTGGCTGACCGTGATGTCTGCCACCCAGGAAGTACTGCCGCAGGATCTGCCTGCCGACCTGACCATGACTGCCGCCGGAGAACATATCCGCAGTGAGCACAGCCATCATCCGGCAGCCGGCAACTGGGATCAGCAACTGGCGCAGTGGGCGGATGCACAGTTACGGGCCGGAAAAACCGATCTGCTGGCGGATGCTCTGCCGCTGTTTGAACGTACCCTGCTGCAGTGCGCACTGAATTACAGCAACGGGCACAAGCAGGATGCCGCCCGTCTGCTGGGCTGGGGGCGTAATACGCTGACGCGGAAACTGAAAGAGGCCGGGATTGATGACACCGCATCAACCCCGGAAACAGATTAAATTACGCGGGAGAACTGACGCTGACGCATCTGATTGCGCAGATAGGTATCAAAACACATACAGATATTACGGATAAGCAGCCGCCCGCGCGGCGTGACCACCAGGGCATCGTCGCGGATCTCAACCAGCCCGTCATCCGCCATCGGCTGCAATAATTGCAGATCTTCGGCAAAATGGGTTTTAAAATCCAGGTCATACTGTTTTTCAATCTGTGCATAATCCAGCCGGAAGTTGCAGATCAGCGCCTTAATCACATCCCGGCGCAGGCAGTCTTCCTCCGTCAGCACCAGACCCCGGCACAGCCCGTTACCGCGCTCTTCCACCTGTGCATACCAGGTTTTCAGGTCTTTCTGGTTCTGGGCATAGTGGTCACCCAGCATGCTGATCGCGGAAACACCAAAGCCCAGCAAATCACACTCCTCATGGGTGGTGTACCCCTGGAAATTACGGTGCAGGATGCCGCTGTTCTGGGCGATCGCCAGCTCATCATCCGGTTTGGCGAAGTGATCCATCCCGATAAACTGATAACCGCTGCCGGTCAGGTTTTCAATTGTCTGCTGTAAAATCGTCAGTTTCTGCTCTGCGGAAGGCAGGTCTTCATCTTTGATTTTCCGCTGGGCGGCAAACAGGTTCGGCAGATGCGCATAGTTAAAGACACTCAGGCGATCCGGTGACAGTTCCGCCACCCGTTTCAGGGTAAAGGCAAAACTTTCCGGCGTCTGCTTCGGCAGCCCGTAAATCAGGTCGATACTGACGGATTCAAACCCGGTTGCGCGGGCACGCTCCACCAGGGCAAAAATCGTCGCTTCATCCTGCTCGCGGTTGACCAGGCGCTGCACTTCTTTGTTGAAATCCTGAACCCCCATACTCAGGCGGTTAAATCCTTCCGCCCGCAGATGGTCGATAACATCGAGCTCGATTTCACGCGGATCGATTTCAATGGAAAGCTCAGCATCCGGCGCAAAGCGGAAATGCTGACGCAGCATGCCGGTCAGACAGCTGATCTGCGCTTTATCGAGATAGGTCGGCGTACCACCGCCCCAGTGCATCTGATGCACTTCACGTCCGGCAAACAGCGGGGCACGGGCGGCGATTTCTTTCTCCAGCACGGCCAGATATTCATCCGCCTTATGCTTCTGCCGGGTGACTAATTTATTACAACCGCAGAAGTAACATAACTTATGGCAGAACGGGATATGCACATATAACGACAGCGGGCGCTGCGGATAGCGGTTTGCTGAGGCGATAAAATCACTGTCACTGTACTGCTGATTAAATTCCAGTGCGGTCGGATACGACGTGTATCGCGGACCGGAATAGTTATATTTCCGGATCAATGCCAGATCCCAGATGATCGCGTCAGACATGCTCTCCCCTTTGCCTCACCTTTGCAGAATTAATGTATTTCCGTTCTCTGACGGTTTTGTGTGCCGCACAGTTTATCGGATCTGCCGCCCGATTAATATGATCGTGCCACAGACGGATAATCAGGCAGATCGCTATAAGGCGGTCAGCATTGCCGCTAGTCCGAACAGAACACCGGGGGCATTGGCGACCGCAACCGGCAGATCTTTCACTTTAATGCCGTAAATCACCCAGAGCGTACAGTTAAATGCAGCAGCCAGCGGCTGTAACGGTGATGTTTTATGCCCCGCAAGGTTATCCATGATCTGAGGAATATAGGAGACATACATACAGAATGCCGTAAAGGTTGCCACCCAGCCGAGGCAGCGGATAAAGCGGCTGTGGTCGTGCGGCGGACGTTTGGTATTACCCATGGGTTTCTCCCGGAGAACAGTATCAGCATAATCCTGTATTATTCTTGGGAATTATTTATTATTTTCAATAATATATCTGCCAGTACTGTCACAGAAAAACAGCATTAATATTACAGATAGCCGCCACCGGGCAGTATTTAATCCTCCATTAAGGCAGATAACACGGCAAACGCGTACGCTTAAAATAAGAAAACCGGCGTAACGGGTGACTGTTATGCCGGTTTTGATACGGTGCCGCCGGTGTCAGTAAAATAACGGAGGATCAGCGACCTTTCAGCAGTTGCATGATGTCATCGGTTTTCTCTTCATCATCATCTTCATCAAGAGAAATACCGAGTTTTTCCATCAGTACGTCGATACGTTCCAGCAGGGTATCAACGTAGGTGTTTTCTTCTGCGGTCAGGGTTTCGTTGTTCTCAAGGCGCAGCAGTAATGCATCGAGGCGCTCGTCGTTCTCGAGTTTTGCCAGTTCCTCTTCAGGAGATAATCCGGCTTTGACCGGCTGAGCCGGTTTTTTTGCTGCCGGTTTAACGGAGGTTTTACCTTCCGCAAACAGCGGAACCGGTTTTTTACTGCCGATACGCGGATCAGCAACCGCATTATCCGCACCACGACCGGTCTTGCGGGCATCATCCTGCTGACGGGCACCGGACGGATTACCGCGGTGTTTTTTCTGCCGTTTACGTTCACGGCCTTCCGCGTTGAGCTCCTCACGGCTTTTCTTTGGTGTCCGTGACCGGGATGGTTTTTTTGAAATAGCGGCCATATACCTTACTCGCTTAAAAATAACTGATTAATTTGTGTTAACATTTACCGTGTAAATGAACAGTACAAAACTATATTCATGGCTTCCGGACGCCCGCAGCCATGACAATGATTCGCTGGCGGCTAGTTTACCCTGATTTCCGTCAAAACGATCCATCATTTCGCCTCCGGGTGAATAATGAACACAGCCATTATTTTAACCAAGATATAGAATTATGCACTTTTCACAACAAACGTCGCACCGCCCTGTCTGGTTTTGGGTCACAGCTTATGTCACGCTCTGGATTATTGTCAGCTACGGATTGGATCCGACGGTGCCCTACGATGCCGTGGAAGCCCTGAACTGGGGCAAAACCGGTGAATGGGGTGCGCCGAAAAATCCGTGGCTGGTCGGTATGCTGATGTATCCGGTCATCGCCTTCCCTGATCTGATTGCCGCCGATTTCTACTGGTACTTCATCCACTTTACCGGCATTGGTATCGGTATGGGGGGCGTATGGTATCTGACACACCGCCTCACACAGCGTACTGATTTTGCCTGGCTGGCACTGTTGTCGCTGAATCTGTCGGGGATCATCAATTTCGATTTAATCCCTTACAATGATAACTATATCCTGGTGACCTTCTGGCCGTGGATGCTGTACTTTTTTGTCCGCGCCGTTTATGACAATCCTGCCTGGTGGATGGGCTTTGCACTGGCATCCGGATTGGCGACCATGGGGAAATATTCCACGCTCGCACTGGTCGGGATGGTCTTTCTCTTCACCCTGTTTGTGCCGAAAGCACGGGAAAGTTACCGTTCCCCCTGGTTTTATGCTGCGATAGCCATCTGGTTTGCACTGATCGTCCCGAATGTTATCTGGCTGGTCAATAATGATTTTGCCGCCTTTAAGTGGGTTGATTCACAAATTAAAACCGGCCTTACCCTGAAAACCACCGGTTCACTGTTTACCGTGTTCTATCCGCTGATCATTATCGCCGTCATTATCCGCCTGAAGGGCGGTCGTTTCGGCTGGCCGAAAGCGCAGGCAAAACGGCTTATCAATATTATGATTCTGGCACCACTCACGGTGATTTATGTCTGGTTCACGTTTCATCAGGGCGGACGTATTACCGAGTGGCTGCAACCCTTTGTTCTGCTGTGTATTCCTGCACTGATCTGCTCGGTGGTTACCCCGCCGGTCAAACCACTGAAAAACGTCATGAACGGGCTGATAGCCTTTGCTGTCATTGTGATCACGGGCTATGCCACCGTGATGGGGCTCAATATCCGTGACGCCGGCCAGAAAAATACCGGGCTGAAAACCTTCACCGCTGAGGCAGAAAGCTGGTGGGAGCAGGAAACCGGAAAACCGCTGATATACACCGGCGGGGAATATCTGCATGAATGGGTGACGTTTTACGGTAAGCACCAGCCGGAAACACTCCAGCCGTGGATCAATGAATCTGGTCATGGCTACCGGGTAACCAATATTTATAACCTGCATGTCACCCGTGATGATATCCGCCGTCACGGCGCACTGCTGATCGGACACGAGAATCGTACCTGTGCGCAGGAATCCTTTACCGGCGCACTGGAAGACTGGCCGGATCTGGTTATCGGGAAACGGAAACAGGTCATATATCAGTCACAGCCCGGCGCAAAAGAAGAAGCCGTCTGCCTGGGAATTGTTTATCCGGAGCAATAAAACAGAGACAAAAAAACCGCGCC